>JAGARY010000094.1 GCA_017622055.1 Treponema sp.
AAAATTGTTGAGCAAAGCGAAAACAATTTTGATACAATCTTTTCTTTAGCAGCACAACCGCACTTTGACAGACACGACTCGACTGTGAGCTTATCAACAAAGTCCCAATCATATTTTAAGTCAAAGTGTTTAAAATAAACCAATTTTTTTATAAATAGTACACTAGTATACAAGTATTTTAGTTGCATAAATTTTATTTGGGTGTTATAATTTATTTATGGTGAATAAAGCCTAGCCCGTGCTGGAGCAAGCCCACGAAGTGGGAGCCACTGGACCTTGTGGCGTTTACGACACAAGGGAAGCGGCTGACCGTTAGGGAATTGCGGAAGGACGGTTTAGGAGTAGAGATTTGCTCCAAAAAAAAAGAAAAATAATTCTTCATACTTAATTCTAAATTAGTTTAGAGAGGTTTTTTTATGGAAATGACATTGCGTTGGTACGGAACAGGTTTTGATTCTGTTACTTTACAACAAATTAGACAAGTGCCTGGTGTAAAAGGCGTTATTACAACTTTGTACGATTCTGTTCCTGGTGAAGCTTGGGAGTTGGGAGCAATTCAAAAACTTAAAAAAGAAGTTAGCGATGCTGGTTTGAAAATTGCTGGTATTGAAAGTGTAAATATTCACGACGATATTAAAATTGGAAACGGCGACAGAGATAAATATATTGAAAATTACATTAAAACTTTGGAACGTCTTGGACAAGAAGATATTCACATGGTTTGTTATAACTTTATGCCTGTTTTTGACTGGACTCGTTCGGAATTGGCTCGTGTGCGTGAAGATGGTTCAACTGTTTTGGCTTATAATTCAACTGCTGTAGATTCTATTAAACCAGAAGAAATGTTTAATTCTATTGATAAAGATTCTAACGGATTTATTCTTCCTGGTTGGGAACCAGAACGCATGGCTCGTGTAAAAGAGCTTTTTGAAATGTACAAGGATGTTGATTCTGAAAAACTTTTTGCAAACTTAAAATACTTCCTTGAAGCAATTATGCCAGTTTGTGATAAATATGATATTGATATGGCAATTCACCCAGATGATCCTGCTTGGCCTGTTTTTGGGCTTCCACGCATTATTACTTGTAAAGAAAATGTTGTTCGCATGTTGAATGAAGTTCCAAATCCTCATAACGGGCTTACTTTCTGTACAGGAAGTTATGGTACAAACCGTAAAAATGATTTGTGCGAAATGATTAAGGCTGCCACAGGTCGTATTCACTTTGCTCACATCAGAAACTTAAAATTCAACACTGCAATTGATGACCCAGTTCAAGATTTCCAAGAATCTGCTCACCTTTCTAGCGACGGAACTTTTGATATGTACAAAATTGTTCGCACACTTTACGAAACAGGTTTTGATGGAATTATTCGTCCAGACCACGGTCGTATGATTTGGGGCGAAAAAGCAATGCCAGGTTATGGGCTTTATGATAGAGCTTTGGGTGCTTGTTATTTGCAAGGTCTTTGGGAAGCTTGCGAAAAATCTGTTGATAGAAGCGGAGTAAAGATTTATAAATAATTCAGAATTAAGGGGGAAGTCTCCCCCACGCTTCAGCCCGCTACGCGATCTTACGCTACCCCCTCTCCTAAGGGGAGTGCCCCTTAAAATCCCCCGGATGAAAGCGGCGCGAGGAGAGTGGGTGCCACACGGATTTGTATTTTGCTAACGCAAAATAC
>JAGARY010000095.1 GCA_017622055.1 Treponema sp.
CAGGAAATGAGTTATATAAATTGTAGAAAATTGGGTTAAGAGCTGTTCCGTTATATTGGGTAATTCCAGAAATTCATTTTTCAACAAGCGCAAATATTTCTATTGAAAAAGCTATGAAAGAAGTTCCATACAAAGGTTTTAAACTTCATCCTCGTGGAAATCACTGGGATTTATCGGACAAAAAAACTTTTGAACTTGCAGAAAGTGTATTTTCTTATGCAAACGAATACAAATTGACAATTTTAATTCATTGCGGATACGACGATTTTGAAAATCCTAAATTATTTGAAAAATTTATTGCAAAATCACCAAATGCAAAAGTTCAATTAGCACATTGTAAACCACTAGAAGACACATTATATATGCTAAAAAAATATCCCAACACATCATGTGATACAGCCTTTGTATCAGAAGATGTTCAAAATCAAATTATAGCAGCTGGTTTTGGAAATCGTATAAGATATGGCAGTGATTTTCCAATAACTGAATAACTTTTATGAAAAAAATAATATTTTTAATCACATTTTTTTTAGTCACTTTTTGCTCTTCTGTATTTGCAGAAAAACTTGTTCTTGAACGAAATATAAATAATGAAATTTTTTGTTTCTATGACAAAACATGGAAAAAAGAACAGGGAACTGTAAAAATATATATAAATGAATTCACATCTACTGATGGAAAAGAAAAATTCGGATGGGCTTACGGAATTGAATCAAATCTTATAAACAACTCACTAGAAAACCGTGAACATGATAATTCCATACACGAACTTTTTAATGAAACAGAAAGTCACTTAATGTATTACGTAAAAGATGAAAAATTTTATATTGGTTATGTTTGGACAAATGGATATACAACAGAAGTACTAGACTCTCATGTCTTTTATGAATTTAATAAAAAAGATGGTTATGGATTATATTTTATGCTTGCCTACGTTGATGCCGTAAATATGCTTTTAACTGGTGGAAACAAAATTTTACACACTGAAGAAACCGACATAAATGGAAAAAACATTTATTATTCAGGAGAAAGCTCTGATTTTTCATTTTACACTGGAAATTTTCCTGATTATTGTGAATATTCGGCTTTTCGAGTTAAACAAGGATACACAGGTTACAGAACAGTAAAAATGCGGCTTCTAAAACTACAACACATTGAATACGACCAAAAAGGTAATATTTCAAATTATTATATTGGAACTAGTACTGAAGCAGGAATTAAAATTGCTAATAATTTAATGAAACATGGCCTTTGGTTAGTAAAGAAATCCCCTTATGGAAATCTTGGAGAATATCTTGGGAAATATAATTTTAATGGTGGAGTGATTATGTGTAACTGGGAAAAATTCATTGAATATGGTTATACTCAAGAGAGCTTAAATGAAATTCTAAAAGACAATCCTGATTTTGGCAATCAAATAATTGATTATCAAGAAATAATTCCTAAAAAAGTGGCTAGAGGACTAACATATTTCCATAAACGAAAAGAAAATTTAATTTTTTTGAAAATTAAACTATATTATCATGCATAGGTAGAAGAATGGACGGAATATGATCGTACTAAGCAGAATGATTTTAGAAGTGGAGGTATTTTTATGGCAAAAGAAAAGACGGTAATTATTGATGATACATCGGAGGAAATGACAGAGAATATCTTAAAATCGATAAATATCTGTTTTGAGGCAGCAAATATAAAAACTTTTAAGATTTTGGAAGATTTTGTGGCCGGTGGCTATGAAGAATTCCTTGCGAAAATTCTAGTTTATCTCCCAGAGGAAAGACAAAAAAATGCAATACAAAAACTGCCAGAAGAAATTCAGAAAAAAGTTTCCGTCTTTCTTGCTTCCTATTCAAATAAGAAAAATTCCGATGCAGATGTTTTAAGTACTGTAGGCTTTGTATTAAAAAATGCAGACTTTTATGGGGCAAAAGTCACATCTGAAATCCTAGGCGAAAAGAACGCAATTTTTATGAATATGATGCGGGAAAAATCTAAAGATTTATTTTCTGTAAATCCTCTTCTTTCCATGAACCTTGAATACTATTCTGTGAGTATGGAAATTTTGACGAATCTTGATGGCAGAAGCCTTCAAAAGTGGCTTAGGGAAGTCTCCAGCGACGAACTTGCAAAAGCGTTAAAGGGAGCTTCACAAGAAGTTCAGAATAAAGTTTTCCGCAATATGAGCCGACGGGCAGGAACAATGTTGCAGGAAGATATGGAATTTATGGGGCCAATTAGAAAAAGCGATGTTCTTGAAAGCCAGAAAAAACTGATAGAAATTTTGAAAAAACTTGAAGAAAGGGGCGATATTGTGATTCCCTCTAGTCATGCAGTCTTCTCTGATGAAATGTATCTTTAAGTATTAATCCTATAGGGTGTGAAAGTATATGCAAGAAACAATTTATTTTTACAGAGATTTAAACTCATCTGATTTTATTAAGACCGACAATGAAAAGAAAATAATTCCTGTTTGGCCAAAAAATCAATATAACAATTCAAATTATATCTATGATGAAAGGGAAAAAAAATGGAATGCTGTGGAATCTCTTCCAGCCGAAAAGGATGACATTATCTTTGTAGAATTTGCAGAACTTCCTATTCAGCCTGTAAAACCTACATTTACAGGGAACTGTTTTTTTACAGGCAATCACGAAATAGACATAGAAGATTTGTCCGCAGCGGAAATGCAATGTTTTTTAGATTGGAGGGAAAAATCAAAGCGATTTTCTTTTATGAAGGAAAATTTTTGTGACAAAGATGGAATTATAAAAAACTACGCGGGGGCTAAAATCCATGTTGATTATAAAAAACTTACTTTAAAACTTTCGTTTATGATATTCTCTCGCCAGTTGGTAAAAGATCAAATTACTCCCCTTGATGAAACTCCTTTTATAAAAGAAGAAAGCATCTTTTTTGACATAAAAAATGGAAAACTTGCCTGTGATTTTTCTGACCCGATATATAATGTTTCTAAACTTTTTGAGTCAAATCCAAAAAACAAGAAAAATCTTTCTTATCAGATGCACGAAAAAATTTTGTATTTTTTAAGGGAACGTGAAACTAAAGAACTTCCTTCGCTCATTTTAAAAGCTGCCCATGAAAAACTCTGCCTACTTGCTCAAAAATATACAAAGCTTGAAAATCCTCCTTCTTTTCATGATTCTGTTATAAAAGATAAAAATACAGGAAAAGATCGTTATCTTTCTGAAATGTATATTTTTACAAAACTTCCATGTGAACCTCTTCTTTACGGCGTTCTTATGAACAAGGAACTTTCTGACATAAAGTTTCGTTTTAAGTACAGTCGTAAAGATACAAAAGTGTTGAATCATTTTTTAAGAAAAGCACGCATAAAAAATTATCGACTTTTGCGAAAATCATTTGTAGAAAATCCTTTGGTTTTAATTTCTTACATGCGGCTTCGGGACTCCGGATTTACGGACATAAACCTTTACAACCGCATAATTAATAACGAAGAAAATATCAAAGAAATCAATAGATTTCAGCGCAACAGCCTAGTTTTCTTTTGCAAAAAATGCATAAAAAGGCGGGGTGAAATTTCTACAATGAATCTTCTTCTAAAAAAAAATTATGATGAAGAAGGTTATGAAGAATGGTATGAAAAAAGCGATGCAATAGATATGTTTGCTCTGTATTTTGAGCATCTTCCAGAAGGGTTAGTTAAAGACATTTTTGAAGATGGCTTTACAAAGTTCAACCATGACGCTCTTTCAAAC
>JAGARY010000096.1 GCA_017622055.1 Treponema sp.
TGTTGTCGTTCAATTTAATCCTGTTCCTTTTTGGATAAGTTCAATGTATTCTGAAATGCCAGTTTTGAGTCATAAAAATAAGCGAATATTAAATTGTTTTCAAGAATGTAGATTTAAAGATGATTTTGTGCCAGATTTTCCTAAAACTTGGCATTTTGAAAAAGTGGGGAGTCTTTCTAGATGGATAAACAAAAAGAATGATTATCTTGCCAGTAGTGGAATGTATGTTGATGAAAAAACAAAGAAAGTTCTTTTATTTGCACATACGCAAGATGATTTTTATAAAATTCAAAAACAGTTTCAAAAATATCTTGTAATAAAATGTGAGCCAGAATTTGCTTCAATGTCAATGCTTAGTTTTTGCATAGAAACCTTTAAAAAAGAACCTTTGCTTGTTTCTTATGAGAAAAAATTTGAAAAGAGATAATACTTTGAATTGTTCCTGTAACTTGTTTTTCCTTTTGTTTTAATAAGTTTAAAAACGTGTAAAGTTTCATTATCTTAAACCTTAAAAACGTGTATATTTTAGACATAATTAATCTAAAATTGGATTCTTGTGATTTTTTTATTTGCCTCATGCAGCACAGCCCAAAACATCTTTTGGGCTGTGTTTTACTATTAATCTTCAAAAATTACGTTTTCGCCTGCAAAGGCAAAACCGCAATAATTTAAGACAATTTCCATTTGTTTGTTTTGTTCTGTAGAGATGACCGAGATTCCTACGTATTTTGCAAAATTGTAAACATCTCCTCCGATTATTCTATGGACGACTAAGGGGACTCCGAATTGATTAATGTAAATCTTTTCGATTACTTTTTTGATTTTGCATTTTTTTAATGCTTGGTTGATTTGATTTCTTGATAAAGAAAGGTAAGTGTTTCTGGACGTGACTATTCCATCAATTATAAGAACGTTGTTCTTATTAGAAATGATATTTGCATAGTTTGTTGCAAATAATGTTGAAGGCAAATTTTCTACTTTTGAGTGTGTAATTTGCCAAGGGTGTTTTGCCTGTACTTGAGCAAAAAGGGATGGAACATCGCTTTCTTCTGACTTTTTCATAATTTTGAGTCTCCGTTTAATATAAAGAATATATATACAACAAATATAATAAACTGTTATTTTAAAAGTAAAGAAAAAAATGAAATTTTTAACAAAATTTTAATATTTTTTTTAAGATTGCCCCCCCCTTGTCATTCTCGGACTTGCTCCGAGAATTTAACTCAAGAATCCCCTTATCAAATAACTTGTTTACATCGCTAAAAAGATATATAATAAACTGATATATTTTTGATTTTTCGGAGCGTTTTTTATGGCACGTAAATTAAACAACATTCTTATTACTGGTGGGGCTGGTTTTATTGGCTCAAACTTCATTCACTATCTTTTTGGACTTTCTTCTGCAGAAGGAAATCTTTTTGATGACGCAAACTTTCAGGGCAAAATTGTAAATGTTGACTGTCTTACTTATGCAGGAAACTTAGAAAGCCTTGCTGATATAGAAAAACAATATGGTGGTTCACGCTACTTTTTTGAAAAAGTTGATATTTGTGATCGCGAACAAATCGAACGTATTTTCAAACAATATGATATCGACACTGTAATTCACTTTGCAGCAGAAAGTCACGTAGACCGTTCAATTCTTGGTCCAGAAGCTTTTATGAAAACAAACGTTATGGGAACTTTTACTTTGCTTGATGTTGCCCGCAACTACTGGAAAAAAGAAGATGGTACAATTCGTGATGATGTTTTGTTCCATCACATTTCTACAGACGAAGTTTACGGTTCTCTTGGGGAAACAGGCTACTTCTTAGAAACAACTCCTTATGATCCACGCTCTCCATATTCTTCAAGTAAAGCAAGTTCAGACCACGTTGTAATGGCATATTTCCACACATACGGACTTCCAATCACACTTTCAAACTGTACAAACAACTACGGTCCTTATCAATTCCCAGAAAAATTGCTTCCATTGATGATTTCAAACATTCGTGATGGAAAAAATCTTCCTGTATACGGAAAAGGTGATAACATTCGCGACTGGATTTATGTAGAAGATCACAATCGTGCAGTTTGGCTCATCGTTAAAAACGGAAAAACTGGTGAAAAATACAACATCGGTGGAGAAAACGAATGGCAAAATATCAAACTTCTTCACAAAGTAATTGAACTTACAGCTGCCGAAACAGGAAAATCTGTAGAAGACGTTGAAAAAACAATCACATACGTAAAAGACCGCCCAGGCCACGACAAACGCTACGCCATCGACTGTACAAAAATCAAAAACGAACTCGGCTGGCAACGCAAAATGACATTCGAACAAGGCCTCCTGGCCACAGTAAAATGGTACTTGAATAATCCAGAATGGATAAATCACATTTTATCAGGCGACTATAAAAACTGGATTTCAAAAAATTACACAGAACAAGGAAGATAGGAAAATTCAGAATTCGGAATTCAGAATTCAGAGAAATATGAAATCTGAATTAAATTCTGAATTTAGAGAATTATGAATTAAATTCGGAATTCAGAGAAAAAATCAGATTCTGAATTTTTATTGGAGAGAGGTTTATTGAAAAAAGATAATTTGATTGCTGATAAATCAAAGGTTTTTGCTCTTAGAGTTATTGAATTGTATAAATTTTTGACTTCTGAGAAAAAAGAATTTGTTTTATCAAAGCAGTTGTTGCGTTCTGGGACTAGTATTGGTGCTAATGCAAGGGAATCAATAAGAGCTCAGTCTACAGCTGATTTTTATGCAAAGTTGACAATTTCATTAAAAGAAGCTGAAGAAACTGCTTATTGGTTGGAATTGTTAAATGAAAGTGGATATATAGACAACGATATGTTCAAAAGTCTATATTCTAATTGTGAAGAATTAATCAGAATTTTAGTAAAAATTCTAAAAAATACAAAAAAATAATTTCGAATTTCTAATTCTGGAATCTTCTGAATTCCGAATTCTGAATTCTGAATTATAAAAAAACGGAGTTTTTTTATGAAGGGAATTATTCTTGCTGGCGGAAGTGGTACTCGTCTTTATCCTATTACTAAGGCTGTTTCAAAACAGATTTTGCCTCTTTATGACAAACCGATGATTTATTATCCTTTGTCATGTTTGATGTTGGCTGGAATTCGTGAAGTTTTGATTATTTCTACTCCACGCGATATTTCTTGTTTTAAAGAACTTTTTGGTGATGGTTCTTGGCTTGGAATGAAATTTGAATATGCTGTTCAGGACAAACCTCGTGGCCTTGCTGATGCGTTTATTATTGGAAAAGATTTTATTGGTTCAGACTCTGTTGCTCTTGTTCTTGGTGATAATATTTTCTATGGTCAAAGTTTTACTTCAACTTTAAAACGTGCTCGTCAAACTGTAGAAGATGGAAAAGGTAGCGTAATTTTTGGTTATCTTGTAAAAGATCCAACTGCTTACGGTGTTGTTGAATTTGATAAATCTGGAAAAGTTTTGGGAATTGAAGAAAAACCTGCAAATCCAAAATCAAATTATGCTGTTCCGGGGCTTTATTTTTATTCAAATGAAGTTGTAAATATTGCAGCAAACGTAAAACCTTCTGCCCGTGGTGAAATTGAAATTACATCTATTAATAA
>JAGARY010000097.1 GCA_017622055.1 Treponema sp.
GTTTTTTCATATCGTCGTCTAAGACTGTTACTAAGAATCCTGGCCAGAATTTTCCACTTTGACTATCAATATCTTTTGCACGAGCTTCAATTTTTACAGTTATATCTGGAATGCGTTTTCCACCACGAATTACACCAATTTTTGCAGTTGTTCCTGCTTGGAGCCCACCAACATCACGCATAAGTTGATTTACATCTTTTACAGCTTTTCCATTAACTTCTACAATGAAGTCTCCAGGTTTAATTCCACCTTTGTCTGCAGGTGATTTAATGTACAATTCAGCAACAAAAGCACCATTTTTGCCTTCAAGACCTAAGTCTTTTTTCATAGAATCGCTAATTTCATACATTGAAACACCAAGCCATCCATAAGTAACTTTTCCGTCTTTAATGAATGCATCAATTGCTTTTTTTACATTGTTGATTGGAATTGCAAAACCTAAACCTTGGGAACCACCAGACTGAGAAGCAATCCATGTGTTAATTCCAATAATTTCACCATAAATGTTTACTAAAGGACCACCAGAGTTTCCTTGGTTGATTGCAGCGTCAGTTTGAATAAAATCACTAATATTAGACATTCCAGGTTCAGAACGGCTTGTAGCACTTACAATACCTTGAGTTACAGATTGACTGTATCCAAGTGGAGCACCAATTGCCAAACAAATATCACCAGTTTGAACTAAATCAGAATCACCTAAATCTGCAACAACAATAGAATCATCTTTTGATTCAAAAGAAACTAAAGCAATATCAATGCGTTCATCTGCACCAACTAAAGTTCCTTCAAATTCTCTATCATCAAAAAGTTTAATAGAAATTTTTGTAGCAGAACCTGCAACGTGATTATTAGTTAAAACATAGTATTTATTTCCTGTTTTTCTAACAATTACACCAGAACCAAGTCCTTTGTGTTCATATTCTCTTGTTCCCCCATCCTTATCTTTGTTAGAGTCTGGACGACCAAAGAAAAATTCAAAAGGATTTTGCATTCCATAGAATGGATCTTTTACAGTTTTTGTTTCAGTAACATTTACAACAACAACAGAAGGCAAAACAGTTTGACTTATTGATCTAAAAGAAGTTTGTAATGCTTCCAATACCTTTAATGAATCAGAATTGCTCTGATTTCCCCGTGGAGTTTCGGCATAAGCTGTGTCTGCTGTTCCTGCAAAAGTAGTTTCTGCAGAACCTTTTACTTGCATTTTTCCACAAGACAAAGACAGAACTACAAATGTTAGAACCGCAACTGCTGAAATTCCCACAAAATTTTTAGTCCATTTTTTCATTTTGGTTACCTCATACCATTTTTTTAAATTGTAGATTTAAATCTGTCATAAATATAATAAAGGATTTTAAAAAGAGTTACAAAAAAATATTGTTTTCAAAAAAAATTAATTTAAAACTGATTTTCCACAATAGTTCAAATCTGTTAAAACTTCTGTATGATCTTCAAAAACTGCAACAGTGTGTTCTTCGTGACAACTAACTTTTCCGTCGGCAGTTAAAATTGTCCAACCGTCTGCAGCAACTTCAACTTCTGGAACACCAAGATTAATCATAGGTTCAAGAGCTAAAACCATTCCTGGTTTTATTCTAGGATTTTTTCCGCTAAATGGACAGTTTGGAACACTTGGATCTTCGTGAACTTCAAGTCCTACTCCATGACCACAAAAATCATAAACAACGCCATAACCGTTTGCTTGGGCAATTTCGTAAACTGCATTTGAAATATCGCTAATTCTATTTCCAACAACACAAGCGTCAATAGCCGCTTGCAAACATTGTTTTGTAACTTCGTGAAGTTTTTTTACTTCTGGTTTTACGTTTCCAATTAAAATTGAATGTGTTGTATCGCTGATGTAGCCGTCTAAATCAATTCCAACATCAAGACTAACTAAATCTCCGTCTTTAATAATTCGTTTTTTAGAAGGAACGCCGTGAATAA
>JAGARY010000098.1 GCA_017622055.1 Treponema sp.
ATTTTTTCTTTAAAAAAGGCTCTATGTTTCTCTGAACAAATAATATTTGATTCAATTTTAGTATTTTCAGTAATCTTTTCAATATTCGTAGTGACTTTTCTATTTGAAGAAATTTTTGAAATCATACCTGTATCCAAAAAATGTGCAATTCTTTCTGTAAGTTCAAGCTTCCCACCAGATACTGGCAAACCGTTTTCTCTACAAAAATCAATAAGTTCTTCTTTTAAATAGTAAAAGTTCAAAAATGATTTTGAATCTAATTCTTTGCTTAAAATTGGTCTTTCAGACATTTAGAGCTCTCCCCTTTTACATTTCAACCAAATACCTAAAATGATAATAAGTTCTTTGCCACAAATCTGTGTGAGGTTTTGTAATAATTTCAATTTAGTCCGAAGTTACAGAATAACTTGCAGGTTGTCGCGTCCATTTAAATTGATTTAAGTCCATATTTTTCCCTTATATCTTTTTTGCACCATAATTTTATTCTACGGTCAAAACATATTTTATAATTTCACAGAATTTTTCTTGATATTCACCTTTTCCGTGAAAAATCCTTTTAAATCCACATTTTTCAAGCACTTTTTGAGAAGCAACATTTTCGGCACAAGTTATTCCATAAACATTTTTCAATGATTTTTTTTGCATAATATCTGCTAAAAATGCTTTTAGAGCTTCGGTGGCATATCCTTTCTTTGTGTAGGATTTTCCAATATGATAGCCAACTTCGTATCCTTTTTCTATAGAAACCAGCTGGACATAACCAATATTTGTACCATTTTTCAATAAAACAGGATACACAAAAGGTCCAGTTTCTGATTTATAGGCTTTGATGAGAAAATCTATTGTATTTTGTGCTTCCTCCACAGATTCAAAAACTTCGTCTGGCAAAAATCTTCTTGTATCTTCGTCTAAAGAGTTTTTGTAGACACTTTCTGCCATAGAAATGTCAAACTCGGTGATAATTAGCCTTTCAGTTTCTATGTGCATAGTTTTTTTTCCACTCATGTCGGCTAATTCCAAAAGCGTACGACACATCATTTTTTTCATCAGGATATTCTTTCAATTTTTTCATACCGATTTTTTGAGCCGTTTTATACGAAGGAACATTTGAATATTTCATATACGAATAAAGGCAATCATATTCTGTGTTTTCAAAAGCCCAATCTCTAACAGCCACCGCAGCTTCGGACACAAAACCCTGATGCCAAAAATCCTTATGAATATGATACCCAATTTCTGGCAAAAGTTTTCCATCAATATTTTGAATTGTAATGCCACAGTCTCCAATCAATTTTCCAGAATCTTTTAAACAAACCGCCCACAATCCAAAACCATAATTTTTGTAATTTTCCTGATTCCATTTTATCCAACCTTTTACCCGGTCAGCATCAAAAGGCTTTGGATAATATTTCATCACTTCTGGGTCAGATAAAATCTCAAACAAAGAGTCAAAATCATCATAAGTAAATTCACGTAAAATTAAGCGATTAGTTTGAATGTACATAATTTTTCCTTATTTTTTTTAATCCATAATTTTATTCTTAAGCAAAATACAAATCTTTTTTGTGCAATAAAAAATCTTCAATATTTATATGAGTAATTCCATCATGAGAAAGATCTATTTTATCCAAAGACAAAACATATTTAGGTGAAGCATCTTTTATTGGTTTAAAAGCGTCAAATTCTCTTTTTATTGTTTCTTCACTAGGCATTAAATATGATACTTGCATAAAACATTTTTTTTTGCCATCAATTACTACAAAATCAATTTCGCCTTTATAAGTTTTTCCCGTGTAAACTGAATATCCTCTTAGTATAAGTTCATTATAAATTATATTTTCCAAAAAAAATGTATCTTCATAATTTATTAGATTTGTATTTATTGTTCTAAATCCTGTATCAATGGCGTAATGTTTTTCTATTGTTTTTAATACTTCTTTTCCAACTATATTGAATCGTTTTACTCTAGATACTAAATACGCTTTTTCAAGTTTTTCTACATAATTATAAATTGTCTTTTTTTCTATTCCAGATTTGTTTTTTTCGTTCTGTGTGTTGTAATAATTTGTTATCTTTTCTGCTGAAAATTCTTTTCCGGCATTTGAAAGCACATAACTTGAAATTGTATTAAATTTATATTTTTCAATATTTGAATCCCTTTTATAAATATCTTTTTCCACAATTCCTTTAAAGACATCTTCCAAATATTTTTTTATTTCACTTTCATCTTCAAAAACAAATCTTTGAGGCATTCCACCCCATTTGATATAATCAATTATAAAATTTTCGGGAAGAGGTTTTTCATTTATTTCGAACAATTCAATAGCTTCTTGATATGAAAATGGCATTATTTGAAATTCAACAGTTCGACCTACAAGAAGTGTAGCAAGTTCCCCAGATAAAAGTGTTGAATTGCTTCCTGTAACAAAAATTGAACAATTCAAAGTTGCCTTAAAAGAAGCAAGAACTTTTTCAAAATCTTTTACATGTTGAATTTCATCAAAAAACAAATAATACTTTTTTGAATCCTTAATGAAGGGGTTTATATATTCATGCAGTTTTTTTGCAGTATTTATTTCTTCAAATTCAAAATCTTCAAAATTCATATAAATAATATGATTTTCTGTAATTTTAAGTTTTAGCTCATCCATAATTTGATTAAGAATGATAGATTTTCCACAACGCCGAACTCCTGTCAAAACTTTTATGAGATCGATGTCATAGTATTTTCTAATTTTTGAAAGATATAATTCTCGTTTTATTATACGCATATAAACATTTTACACTAATTCAAAAATAAATCAAGTTTGTGTAAAATCTTTGCATTAAGCTATGGAGCCCCTTTAGTCCATAGCAAGCGTTCAGCTTGCGACAGAATGCCCATACTTTACATATTTAACAACTTTTGCACTTCTTCAATTGTTGGCGGATTTAGCGGCAACGGAAAGCGTGAAATTGCGATTGCAGAACATGCGCTTGCAAAACGAACAATTTGGTCGTCGGAAAAACCTTTTAAAAGTCCATAAACGCAGCCCGCCTTAAAAGTGTCGCCGGCGCCCAAAGTGCTTTTTACTTCCACAGAGAATGGCTTCATCCGTTTTGGGCTCTGCCCTTTGCGTCCGTAAATCATATCTTTTTCGCCAGAAGTGATTATTACAAGACCGTCTGTATTTTCAACCAAAAGTGCGTAAATTTCTTCAAGGGATTTTCCTTTGTACGCATCAGAACCAGTACATTCTTTAGAAACAACATTAATTGCAGCGTGTTGATGAAGGCGAGAATCGTGGCGGCAATCAATTGTAACATAAGGCTTTTTGTGTTTTATACAAAGTTCTGTAACCGCTTCTGTTGCTTCCAAAAAAAACGGATCAATTGCAGCAACTTTACATTCAACAACATCACTTTCTTTTGGCATACTCCAACGACGTTTTGCGCCCGGTTCATAAAGCGACTGAAAAACTCCCATTGGAGAGCGAACAAGCCCCGCAATCACAACATAATCCATTAAACCTTGGTATTCTGGATCAAAAAACAACGATGATAAATCTACAGTTTTGTCTTTATAAAAATCTTTTAAAAGAGGCGCAACTTCTGTTCCAATGTGAGTTCCATCAATTTTTACACTAACGCCCAAAGACGCCAAAACAGTTGCCGCAGTTCCAGTTTCTCCACCAGGTAAAAAATATTTTGCTTTAAGTTCCGAATATTCATCCGGCCGCAAAAATTCCCCTTTAAGCAAAAAAGAATGAGTCCCCAAAACTTGCCCATGCATATAAACTTCTGACGCCATAAAATCCCCCTGATATGTTGTGCTAAATATAATTATTTTCTAGAAGAACCAATAAGTCAAGAAGAATAATGGCGCAAAAAAATTGGGATAGGCGCATTTCGTGGCTTGCCTAAAATCGAAAATCCGTTAAAAAACAAGCCGTAAGGGTTGTTTTAGGATTTACGAAAAAATGGCTTGACCAGATTTATCTGGGCCCTATACGGCCGGTGCTTCGCACTCGCTTCGCGCCCACTCAATTCTTGGCGCCGCTTTATTTTACAACATTCCACTCTTCACGACTTATACCAAATGCAAAGGACACATCATTTTTTTCATCTGGATATTCTTTCAATTTTTTCATACCGATTTTTTGTGCAGTTTTATACGAAGGAACATTTGAATATTTCATGTACGAATAAAGACAATCATATTTTGTGTTTTCAAAAGCCCAATCTCTAACAGCCGCCACAGCTTCCGACGCATAACCTTGCTGCCAAAAATCTTTATGAATGTGATACCCAATTTCTGGCAAAAGTTCCCCATCAATATTCTGAATTGTAACGCCACAGTCTCCAATCAATTTTCCAGAATCTTTTAAACAAACCGCCCACAATCCAAAACCATAATTTTTATAATTTTCCTGATTCCATTTTATCCAACCTTTTACCCGGTCAACATCAAAAGGCTTTGGATAATATTTCATTACTTCTGAATCAGAAAGGATTTCAAATAAAGCGTCAAAATCCTCATCTGTAAATTCCCGTAAAAGTAAGCGATTAGTTTGAATGAGATAATGTTGCTTTCTTCTTAAGGTACACTCTATTTTTTTAATCATAAAATTTCAAATTCTCTTCTTTTGCAAAAACTGCTTGATATCGTTCTAAACAAAATCGTTTAACAAACAAATCACATTTACATAAAAAAATGTAATATGGATTAAATCCTTCTCCAACTAAACTTTCAAAATTTCCTTGACCTTTAGAAATAATTACATCAGCTTCCAATAATAATTTTTTTGCTTCTTTACTTAGATTTTTTATAACAGTTCCAGGAGCTCCATTTCCATTTCTGACACATCGAACAATTTTAGTAAGTCCAACAGACTCTGCATCTTCTAAAGTTGCATCATTTAGAACGTTTTTTCCTCTAACAATTACTGTAATTTTTAATTTTGAAAATTCTTTTTGAATAAAACTAATAAAAATTTTGTCTAATACAATTTCACCACAATTGTCTGTCAAATAAACTAACGTTTTTGCATTTCGTAAATCTTTTATAAAACAATCATATTCTGAATCTAGTTTTACATTGTCTTTCTGCAAAAATAATTTTTCAAATAAATCATCATCAACCTTTTCCACTGCTGAAAAATCAATATAGTTTCCTATACAAACATATTTTATGCATTCTCTTAGGGCATCAGAGGAAGATTGTATCTTTTCAATAAGATTTGTTTCCTTTTCTAACAATAAAGAATTATATTTTTGTTTTATTTTAGAATAATCATCACTCACACCCCAATAATTCTCATACAAATCATTTACCTTTTCAGCAAGAAATGGTGAAGATTCTTTA
>JAGARY010000099.1 GCA_017622055.1 Treponema sp.
ATGTAAACTCTTACGTCTGTTTGTTTTCCTGTTTCCGGAAGTGAAGACATTTTCCATTTGTCGCCAAGTTTAGAGTAAATTGCCTTGTGTACAATTCCTTGTATGCTGTGTTCAGAGTTTAACTTACTTTTGTAAATTCTGATTTTATCTACTACAATTTTTGAATCTTTTTTGAAAAAATCTTGCCATTCTACTTGGTATGCACCTTGGTAGAGTTGGTCAAAATCTGTAGCGTTGTATTGAGCCATTTGTAAATAAACTCTGTCGGCAGTGCGCAAACAAAGGTTTGTTTTAAAAAGAGCGTCGTCATCTCCAAGAAAACTAACACGTCCAGGAGCGTTTGATGTTAATTTGTATCCAAGGTGTTTAATTTCGTTTCCAAGGATTTTTTCGGCGCCAATGGCACACAAAGCTACTAAAGTATTCATATTAATAAAAATAACATTTTTACATTTTTTGTTCTAGTGTCTATAAAATTTTTGTATTGCACCAAAATCATTGTTTTGCATAAAAATGCTTACTGAAGTTTTATGGCTTGCTTTGAAAAATCTATGCCATAGGAATTGTCATCGTAAGTAATATCTGCATCAATAATTTTAGATCCTTCTTCTGTAGAAGGAATTCCTTTAATTTCAACAGGGATTTTTTTTGAAAAGCCAATTTTTGTTGGAATTTTTTTCATTACTACTGTGGTCTCTGTTTGTGAATCATTGTTTCCTGTATTATTATTATCTTCTTTTTCGTCACCATTTTCATCTACTTCACCTGCACTTGCTTCTGGAGTAGTTTCTTCTTTTTCGTCACCATCTTTATCTACTTCAGCGTTGTTAGAGTTTCCATTTGAATTATCGGATTCTTCCGTGATTTTTGTTATATTTTCATCAATTACTTCACCTGCACTTGTTTCTGTAGTAGTAGTATCATTTTTAGTTTTTTCTGATTCGTTTTCTTTTTCTTGGAGAGATTCTTCATTTTTTTCTATGTTGTCTGTGAATGCAAGGTATTCATTTTCAACAACCCCAGCAAGCCATACTTCACCTGTTGCTTCAAGAAAAGAACTTGGAAGAACTTTTGTTAAATACATTGTTGGAGCAGTAATTTCAAACAGTTGAGTAATGTATTTTTCTTCATTTTTGTTTGGTTTTGCAGTAATAATCATTGAGTATCTATAGTTATCTTCTACTTTTACTGGTTCAAGTTGGAAAGTTAATTCCATTTCATCTTTATTAAATTCAGTCAAAATTGGTCCTTCCGTTGGTGTATAAGCGGAATTTTTATTATTTATTCTATCCACGGGTTTTGACCATTTTGTATATTTTTGTGTGGAATCTTTATATGTATAGCGAGCTTTATATTCATATTTTTTATTTAGTTCTACTAATTTGTCTTCAAAAAAAATATGAAAACACGTCTGAAGATTTAAGTTTTTCTACATTGATATAGCCAATGATATCTGAACTTGCTAATTTATTATCTTTTGTTGAACGGTGTGTTACCGATTTTGGAGTTTCAGAAGAGCTTTCTTCTGTTTTTATTTCTTCCTCATATCTATAAATTAATATTGAAGAAACTGGATCACTTGGAACTGGTAATCGAATTGCTATTCCAGAGTCAATTTCTTCTACCTCAGGACTTTTTAATTCTTGAGATGCATAATCGTTTGCAATTCTAAATTCACATCCAATAAAGCTTGTGAGAATTGATAATAAAACTATAACAGATAATAAATTTTTTTTCATAAAAGTCACCATTTTATTTTCGGCAGATTGATAGAATTTCTTTAGGATTTTTTTAAGAATGATTTTTGTTTTAATATTATCATTTCTGGTTTACAATGAAAATATGATTACTAAAAAAAATAATAGATTGATTATTAATGATGGTTTTGGAAGTGTTTGGATTGAACCTTGGGGAAAAGATTCTGTTAGAATTAGAATGACAAATGACAGAATGATGGATAAAAATGATTGGGCTTTAGAAGGTTCTGGGGAAATTGTTGAAAAAACACTTGGGAAAAATTTTGCAATTGAAATTGAAGATGTAGAAACTACATATTTTTGGGCAGAGCATTTTGATAATGTTGAAAAAACTTTTGGGCAAGTTGCATGCTTAAAAAATGGAAATATTGCTGTTTTTGTAAATCATGAAAATTGGATAAGTTTTTGGAAAACAGATGAAAGTGATGATTCAATTTTGAGTTGTTCTGATGAAAACAGAAAATATATTATTTCAAAAAATCAGAAGGTTGTGCCTTGCGGAAAATTGTTATTTGAAGAACAGTGGAGAAATCGTTGGCGAATTGACAGATTTTGTGTTCCAACAAATACACATGGCAGAGAACTTGTTCGTAAAGATGGAGCTTTTTCTTGCCAAGGGAAAGTTCAATTTGAAGCTTATGATGACGAACATTTTTACGGGATGGGGCAATATCAAGATAGTCATTTAGATAAAAAAGGTGGAATTTGGGAATTGGCTCAAAAAAATTCTCAAGCAAGTGTTCCTTTTGTAATTTCTAGTCGTGGTTATGGCTTTTTGTGGAATAATCCTGCAATTGGAACTGCTAATTTTGCCTCAAATGGAACTTATTGGAATGCGGTTCAAACAAAAAAAATTGATTATTGGGTAACTTGCGGAAATCCTCGCCAAATAGAAGAAAATTATTCTGAAGTTGTGGGAAGAACTCCTATGATGCCAGAATATGCAATGGGATTTTGGCAATGCAAATTGCGTTATAGAAATCAAGAGGAAGTTTTGTCTGTGGCAAGAGAATACAAAAAGCGAAATTTGCCACTTGATGTTATTGTAATTGATTTTTTCCATTGGTCTTGTCAGGGTGATTTTAAATTTGATGCAGAAGATTGGCCAGATCCTGATGCAATGGTTAAAGAATTGTCTGAAATGGGCGTAAAATTGATGGTTAGTGTTTGGCCAACAATTGATGAACGAAGCGAAAATTTCCCAGAAATGGCAGAAAATGGACTTTTAATAAGTTTTGATAAAAAAGATGGCTTTAATATGGATTGGATGGGAAATACTGTTTTTTATGATACAACAAATCCACAAGCTAGAGAGTATGTTTGGAACAAATGTAAAGAAAATTATTTTAAGAAAGGAATTCAATTGTTCTGGCTTGACGAAGCGGAACCTGAATACGGTCTTTATAATTTTGAACATTATAATTATCACATTGGTCCAGCTTTGGAATGTTCAAATATTTATCCAAAATATTATGCACAAGGTTTTTATGATGGCTTAAAACAAGAGAATGTTGAAACTCCTTTAAGTCTTGTTCGTTGTGCTTGGGTTGGTTCCCAAAAATATGGCACTGTAGTGTGGAGTGGGGATGTTCATTCGGATTTTAAATCTTTAAGAAATCAGTTACAAGCAGGTTTAAGCATGGGAATGGCTGGAATTCCTTGGTGGACAACTGACATTGGCGGCTTTTTGGGTGGCGATATAAAAAATGATGATTTTAAAGAACTTCTGATTCGTTGGTTTCAGTGGGGAGTATTTTGTCCTGTTATGCGATTGCATGGTGAACGCCCTCCATTCAAGAAGTTGGAAAAAGAATATCATGAAGTTGGTGGTCATCAAATTAAGCAAATGGAAAGTGGACAAGATAACGAAGTTTGGAGTTTTGGCGATGATGTTTACGAAATTTTGAAAAATCTTTTGGAATTGCGTAAAAGACTTAAACCGTACATTAGCCAAGTTATGAAAGAAGCTTCAGAAAAAGGATATCCTGTAATGCGTCCGTTGTTCTTTGAATTTAATGAAGATAAAGACAGCTGGTTTTATGAAGATGAATATATGTTTGGTTCAAAATTGTTAGTTTGTCCTGTAACTCAAAATAAATGCAGAACTAAAGAAATATATTTACCAAAACTTCCTGCTGGCGAAAAATGGATAGATTGTGCTTCTGGGAATGCATTTGAAGGCGGTCAAAAAATTGAAGTAGATTGTCCTTTGGATAAAATACCTGTTTTTGCAAGAAATGATTTTGAAATAAAAATATATAATTAATAAAAAGAGAAAGTCTATGTCTAAAAAAAAATGCGTGGTAAAAACATAATTCAGTTTTCACCACGCATTTTTTTGTATTTAGGGTTTAATACAAACCCTAAATACGGCCGAGTCAAGGCCTTGAGCAAAGCGTGCCTTGACCGGACGTATTATTCAGCGGCTTCTACAATACCAAAGAATGCAGGTTTACATTCGTAATCTTCTGTAAATAAAAGTGGATATTGAGTATGACCTTTGTATTGTGATTGAGAGTTTAACCATGTTCCATCGTCTGTTACACCCCAAATTGTAACACCTTCAATACCTTTTTTATTTGCAGTTTTCTTGTTTCTAATGAACATTTCAAAATATTCTTTATATTTTGCTTTTA
>JAGARY010000100.1 GCA_017622055.1 Treponema sp.
ATGTCGTATCCAGAACTTTGATAAGGAATGCCAAGCATAAAACTTGCTTCCGTTAAATTTGGAACAATTACGTTTGCTTTGGAACAAAGTTTTGCCATAGCAAAAGCAAACTCTTGGGAAAATCCATGGTAAAGATTTCCGTTATCGGCCATGCAAGGGTCAACAATTGTTAATGTGTCTGTTGAACCAAAATCTTCAATAAATTGGTGCATTAATTCTAATTGTTCAAAAGAGCCAAGATAACCTGTGTAAATTGCGTCAAAATGAAATTTTTGATTTTGCCAATGTTGCGAAATTGGAACAATGTCTGAAGTTAAATCTCTAAAAGTAAAACCTTGGAATGCAGTGTGAGTTGAAAGAACTGCAGTTGGCAAAACACAAGCTTCCACTCCCATTGCAGAAATAATTGGAAGTGCCACTGTAAGAGAACATTTTCCTAAACAAGAAATATCTTGAACTGTAATAATTCGTTTCATAACTAACCAAATAATTTTTGCAAAAAAACTCGCCCGTATGTTAATTTCTTTGAATATACTTTTTTTTATTTAATTGTGCAAGATTTTAGTTTTTTTATATCGTATACTTTTTTTTGTTTTTTTTGTATATTATATGGAAATAAATTAATTTTAGAGGATTCAAATGAGCAAAAAAATTCCTATTACTTTACTTTGTGGATATTTAGGAGCTGGAAAAACAACTTTATTAAATCGCGTGCTTACAAATCAGAAGGGATATAAAGTTGCGGTAATTGTAAATGATATTGGTGAAGTTAATGTTGATGAAGCGTTGATTTCTAGAGAAGCAAAAATTACTGATACAAGTAGTATTGTTCCTTTAACAAACGGATGTATTTGTTGTAATTTGAAGTCTGATATGGTTACACAAATTGAAGAATTGATGAAAACTGGAAAATTTGATTACATTTTGATTGAAGCGTCTGGGGTTTGTGAACCTATGCCTATTGCTCAGGCTATTGAACAAATTGAAGTTGGGAAACTTGATAACGTTGTTGGTGTTGTTGATGCAAGCCGTCTTGTTGATGAATTTGATGAAGGAAAATCTTTATTAAAAGATGATATTGAAGAAGAAGACATTGAATCATTGTTAATTCAGCAAATTGAATTCTGTTCTACTTTGATTATTAATAAACGAGATTTAGTTACAGATGAACAAATGAATATGGTTCGTGCTGTTGTAAATAAAATTCAGCCAACTGTAAAAGTAATTGAAACTACAAAATGTGAAGTTTCTGTAGATGAAATTATTGGAACAAACAGATTTGATTTTGAAACTGTTTATGCAAGTGCTGGTTGGGTAAAAGAACTTGAAGAACACGAAGAACATCTTCACGATGACGACCATGACCACGAACATCATCACCACGATGACGAAGAAGTTTGCGAAAAATGCGGACATCACCACGGAAAAGATGAATCTTGCGAAGAACACAAAGAACATTGCGACCATCATCACGACCATGACCACGAAGGTCACGACCACGACGAAAAATGTTGTTGCCATCACCACCACAAACATCGCCACGACGGTGAAAGCGAAGACGAATACGGAATTGGAAGTTTTGTTTATTATCGTCGCCGTCCATTTAATCGCATTAAACTTGATGAATATGCTTCACGCTGGCCAAGAAGTATTATTCGTTCAAAAGGTGTAATGTGGTTTAGCGATGAAGATGATATGGCTTACGTTTTAGAAACAAGTGGTCGTCAAATTCAAGCAGGATATTCAGGAAACTGGCTTGCTGCATGTCCAAAAGAAGAACAAGAACAAGTTTTGGCAGAAGAACCTGATATGAAAAAAGATTGGGACGAAAAAGTTGGAGACAGAATGGTAAAATTAGTTATTATTGGTCGCCACCTTAATCGGGAAGAAATTGAAAAAGATTTGGATGCTTGTTTAGACTAAAAACATAAAAAATTGGGCAAGGTTTTAAGTTTTATTTGACCTTGCCCAATTTTTTTAATAGATTCTCTAGGTTGTGGCCGAGAACTTATTTGTGTGACATTACCAAAATTTTGTGTAAATGACAAGGTTTTATTACAAACGGGAACACGCCACGTCATTACAAGGAATCCATTTATGGATAATCTGGAATTGCAGTCTATTCTTTGTACCAATATTTACCATTATAAGTACCTTTCAAATAAGTTGCATTATTACTAGGATTTGTAACATCAATTTGTGTACCATTGGTATAATCATCATTACTAGTATAATACCAAGTATCAGTATCAGTAAAAGTTATATTTTGTAAATTGCCACAAAAAACAAACACACATTCTCCAATTTCTGTTACTCCTTTTGGGATTTCCACACTTGTTAAACTACTACAATAATAGAACGCCCAATTTCCAATTGTTGTTACACTGTTTGGTATTTCTACATTTGTTAAACTACGACAATCATAGAACGCACAATCTCCAATTGTTGTTACACTGTTTGGAATTATCACACTTTCTAAACTACTACACCAAGAAAACGCATAACTCCCAATTTCAGTTACTCCTTCTGGGATTTCCACACTTGTTAAACTACTACAATAATAGAACAAATACTCTTCAATAGTTGTTACTCCCTCTGGAATTATCACACTTTCTAAACTACTACACAAACCAAACGCATAACTCCCAATTTCAGTTACTCCTTCTGGGATTTCCACACTTGTTAAACTACTACAATAATAGA
>JAGARY010000101.1 GCA_017622055.1 Treponema sp.
GGGCATCCGCCAAAACTAATTTTTTTATTTTTAATTTTTTATAACTGCGTTATATATTTCTTATTTTTCTAATTTTTTTAGTTAAAATTTGTAAAATTGAATATAGGTTATTCATTGATTTTAATTTTTAATATTAATAGTCTAAAATTTTTAAATTTTAATTTTACTTATTTTTAGAATAGTAAAGTTTATATACTATCATTTACATATTTTATATTAAGTATTAGTAATTGTGTGTTGGTTATTTATGGTTATGAAAAAAATTAATAAGAATCAGACTGAATTGGGCATTAGGACTTATGATTTCAACGTTCCACAAGATCACATTTCTCGTTTTGTTGCTGATTTTGTTGAAGAATGTTATCCGATTTTAGGAATTAAAGAAAAGAAGAAAAACAAGAAAAAAGGAGGCAGACCATCTTATCCCCCATGTTCAATGTTAAAACTACTTATTTATGCAAAAATAGACCATATAGAAAGTGCCAGAGTCATTGAAGAAATGACAAAGTACCACGATATATACAAATTTGTTTGTGACAGAATAAAACCTTCAGAACGCTCAATACAACGATATCGTGACGAACTAGGAAAGTATTATGAAGTATTGCTCCAAATGACATTACAAACAGCCGTAAAAAAAGGATTCACTGAATTTAATCACGTTGCAATCGATGGAACCATCAAAAAAGCACACAATTCCAACCAAAATATGATCAGCAAAAAAGAAACCAATCTACTGGTCAAATACTACAAAGGACTGGAAGTTGACCCTCAAAAACTCGAAAAACTCAACAAACCTGCCCAAAAAATATTAAATGACACAGAAATGTCTGATAATGAAAAATTAGAATTATTATATGATATAAGAACTCAATTTAAATTCACAGGCCAAGATAAAATACCAATGAATGATATAGAAGCACGTATGATGAAAGGCAAGAAAGGAAACTTCCTTGTTGCATATAACGTGCAATCTGCAGTCGATTACGATACCAAACTAATCTGTGCATTAAACGTCACACAAAACCCTACAGACCATTACCAATTACCAGAAGTGGCAGATAAAGCAATAAACAATATGGGCAAAGTACCAAAATATATGAGTGCAGATACAATATATTTAAACCAAATAAGCTTATCATACTTTATTGACAAAGGAATAGATGGATTAATACCAACCATAAAGCAATCCAAAGAAAAAATAGGACAATTAAACCCAAAACAATTCCACAAAGACCACTTTTTCTACATTTCCGATTTAGACCTATTCATGTGCCCAGCAGGACAACCAATGTACTTCTACAAAGAATACACTGAAAAAAACGAAGATCCAGAAAAACCTGACAAAATAAAAAGACTCTACAACAATTACTACGCATGTAAGCACTGCATTCACCGAGAATCCTGCTTAACAGAAAAACAAACACATAAAACCATCACAGAAAACGGCGGAAGATTAGAACGAGCAATGTTCTTTAAAATGGAAAAAGAAGAATACAAAAAAGAATTCAGCAAAAGACCATGTGTAGAAGGACCCTTTGGAATATTCAAAGAACAATATCACATAGACCAAGAAATAGTCATCGGAATGGTAAAAACTGAAGAAAGACTCAACTTAGATGCAGTAGCATACAATATAAAAAGATTATACAACCTAATTCAAGGAGAACAAAACAATAAAGAAGATATAATAGATTTCTGCGAAAGCATATCCTCTACACACCAATTAAAGCTCGATGTAAACATTTATTAAATCAACAATCAAAAATCAGTTTTGGCGGACACCCACACTCAAAAAAAATAAATATTCCCCAACTGCACAAATGATAAAAAACACAAAAGTGACAGTCCAAATGTATCAGTTTAAAATAATTTTTGCTGTAAATCAATATAACTGGGTTCATTGACCTCTTTTACAACATCACTTTCCTTAACATCACCAATCAGCAATGGCGAATCCGGATTATGCAACTTTTGGTTCCTTTTGACCAGCTTCATGTTGCTGTTGGCATAACAGTATAGAAATTATCTACTGCTTTTTTGATTTTTTATTTCATTCATTACGAACGAATAATGCTTGAAAAGTAGGTGAATTATCTACTACTATTTTAATGAATTTTGTTTCATAAGTAAATCAACCCAGTTCCATCAATTGACAAGCAAATTTATCATTTAATCTGAAGTTAAAGTTTATCCTTCATTTTTAAATAATACTTCATTTATTTGAAGTAACAGTATTAACTACATCTAAATGAAGTACTTCAAATTGATAAATGAAATTAGATTAATGGCTTAGGACTTTGAGTGAAATCCTGAGGATACTTTTTTTCATAACTCATATCCAATATATTCCAATCTTTCATTGAGCAATTTTTTTCCATTTTCAGATACTGCATACAATGGAACTTTTTTTCCAGCATAATATGGTTTTCTTTCTTCAGCAGTTTCCCGTATGTTTATGGAAGAGCATCCTGAAATCACATCAGCATAATCAAATAACATCTCCGCCTCTTTTTTGGAAACGTTGGTTGTATGTGCTACGAAA
>JAGARY010000102.1 GCA_017622055.1 Treponema sp.
CGCGAAGGAGTGGGCTTTGGGCAAAAACACTCTGTTTTGCTGCTGCGTGAGCAGCAACGTATATTAAACACCGCAAAACAGCGTGTAGCGGGCTAGCCCGCGGTTTTGACCCAAAGCAGCACGACTGGGAGCATATCAACAATTTTTAAAATAGATGTAAAAAGTGTTTAAAATAAACCTAGGTTTTTCTTTCGTTGAAAAATCTATGTCTATCCACTATAATTTTTTTTGATGAAAATACAATTAAATAATTTAAGTAAAACTTATACAAGTGCTGATGGAATTACAAAAGTAACTGCTGTTGATGGGGTTTCTTTGGAAATTCCTTCAAACAAGATTTTTGGAATTATTGGAAAAAGTGGGGCTGGAAAATCATCTCT
The DNA here is from genome assembly GCA_017622055.1 of Treponema sp. Lineage (GTDB taxonomy): Bacteria > Spirochaetota > Spirochaetia > Treponematales > Treponemataceae > Treponema_D. The sequence goes on from JAGARY010000102.1 coordinate 381, forward strand.
TGTTCGGCTTATTTCTATGATGGAAACTCCAGATAATGGTGAAGTTTTTTATGATGATAAGCGGGTAGACAATCTTGCAGAAAAAGAATTGATTTTGCAACGCCGTGGCATTGGAATGATTTTTCAAAACTTTAATCTTTTTAGTTCAAGATCTGCGGGGCAAAATATTGCTTATCCAATGGAAATTTGTGGTGTCCCAAAAGACCAAATTGAAAAACGTGTAAATGAACTTTTGGAAATTGTTGAACTTTCAGACAGAAAAGACGCCAGAATTAGCACATTAAGTGGCGGGCAAAAACAAAGAATTGCAATTGCCAGAGCGTTGGCAAATAATCCTGATATTTTGTTTTGTGATGAAGCTACTTCTGCTTTGGACCCTCAAACTACAAAATCAATTTTAAATTTAATTAGAAAAATCCAATCGCAAATGAATTTAACTGTAGTTATGATTACTCATCAAATGGAAGTTGTTCGTGATGCTTGTAGTCAAGTTGCGGTTATTGATAATGGAAAAGTTGTTGAGCTTGGCTCTGTAGATGAAATATTTTTGAATCCTAAACATGAAGTTACAAAGGAATTTATTTCTCACATTGGAAACGATTCTCATTCTACTTCTGATTCTAATTCAAAAAATGATGAAATTGTTAGATGGTCTATGGACGGCGGTGAATATGAACTTTCTTTCCCTACAGATTTACAAGGTGCTCCAGTTTTAAGTGATTTGGCAAAGAAATTTGATGTGGAATTTAATATTCGTGCCGCTGGTGTTCAGCATTTAGTTGATTCTTCCGTAGGAAAAATGGTTGTAGATTTTATTGGTGATGATAAGGAAATTGAAAAAGCAATTAATTATCTAAAGGAACGAGGTTTGCTCGTTAATAAGATTAATTAATTTAAATGGAAGGTAAAAAATGAATCCTGAATTAATGAAATATTTAACTGTTATTGGAACTGCAACTTGGCAAACTTTTGTTATGGTTTTCTTTTCCACAATTTTTAGTTTAATTTTAGGAATTCCCTTGGGAATTATTCTTTGTACAAGTGATCCTGCCAGCGGGTTGCGTCCACGAAAACTGTTAAATCAAATATTGTCTATTGTAATAAATATTTTAAGAGCAATTCCTTTTGTAATTCTTGTAATTTTGCTTTTTCCTTTTACAAGAGCAATTGTTCATACAGCAATTGGTACAAAAGCATCTATTGTTCCATTAACAATTGCTGCTGCTCCATTTGTGGCTCGTGTAATTGAATCTTCGTTAAAAGAAGTGGAACCTGGTGTAATTCAAGCGGCTAGATCTATGGGTTCTACTGATTTTCAAATTATTAAAAAGGTTTTGTTGCCAGAAGCGTTGCCTTCTATTGTAAACGGAATTACTTTGACAATAATCAATTTGATTGGATATTCTGCAATGGCTGGAACTGTTGGTGGTGGAGGTCTTGGTGATGTTGCAATTCGTTATGGATATCAACGTTATCGTTTGGAATATATGATTGGCTCTGTTGTAATTATTTTGGTTTTGGTAGAAGTTGTGCAAGTTTTGGGAACTAGAATTAGCAACAAAATGCAGGCAAAACGTTAAAAAAACAGGTGTCTAACGATATTCTGTTAGACACCCATTTTTGTGGAAGCTCTATTCTACTACAATTTTATTCTGACAAATATTGTTTCATTAACTGAACAAACAAATAAATCTTTTTGTAAATATCAACACAGAAATCTTTCATTGGAACTTCAATAAATTTTTCCAATTCTTTCCAGTTTTTTACGATTATTGGTTTTGGATTTGTGTAATCTTCAACAAGTTGTTTTACAGTTTTTCCAATTGTAATTAAATTTGCTGTACTTGTGTAAATAAAGTCTTTTGCAGTGTCATTAGCATCGGAAACAACACGGTTTATGATATTTTCTGCACCAGAATCGTGAGAGGTTTTTGGAAGTAAAGTTTTTATTTTTATTCCTAAAGAGCCTTCTTCACTCATCATTTCATCAAAAGTAGAAATTTTATCTGAAATTGCAAGCAATTCTTGATATGCATTTGAAATCGGTGCTGAAAGTGTTGAATCCCATTGGCCACGAATAACAACTACATCAAAATATTCACGAATATCTTTCTTCAAATATTCAATTAAGAATGTTTTTAAATAGCCTAATGGTTCTGCATACTCGTAAAGGTTCAATCCTTTTTTTTCTAAAATGGCGTTGTAACTTGATACGTAATGCAACAAACCTTGAATGTCTGTTTTTCCAAAGATTTGCATACAAATAGAATTTGTTTTTGAATCTTTTAGTGCTTCTGTAATTTTTGAAACTGATTCTCTTGTTTCGTTTTGGATTTTGTCTATGTATGGTTCAATTAAAGATTCATAGTGATATTGAATTTCTGTTTCGTATTTAAAATCTTGAGAAGCGTGCTGAATTACAAAGTCAATTGTTTTAGACATTTGAATGCTTTTGATTCTTACAATGATTTTTTTCCATGTATTTGGTGTAATAAAATCCTTTCCGTAAACTTCTTTAAGCATTACAAAGAAATCGTTCCAAGCAATTCCTTCCCCTGTGATAGGATAAGCCACAGAAAGGAAATCTTTTAAATCATCAAGAATATATTCTGCATTTACTTTTTCTAATCTTGGTGGAGTTGAGAAAACGCCTTCTCTTAATGAAGAATCATATTTTTTAAGAAGCATGTAATAATCAAAGGAACAAAAATCTTTGAATAAAGTGTATGCTTTGTAAATGCTTTCGATTTTTGCAGTTTTTGTGTTATCAAATTCGGCAAGGAACATTTGAAGTTTTTGTTCAACTTGTTCACTTAATTTTTTTGGATCAATTTGTTTTGCCATTTCTTCGATTTTCTTTTCGTCAATTTGGGCAAGCAATTCAAATTGTTTTTCTGAAAGTGAATAATTAATGATGTGGTGCTTAAAAACCGCAATATTTTGTGCATTTCTAAAAAGTTGTTGAGCAGGGAAAACTACTCTATAAATATCATACATTAGTTTTCCAAATGATTCTGTTAATTCAAAAGAACCTGGTCTATAAAAACTATGATATTTTGTTTTTGAAATTGTTTTAGCAAGAGATTTTAATTTTCGTTTTTTTTCGGCTTCTGGGTTTGAAGATGCAAAAAGAGAAGCTAATAGATTTTGAAAAAATCCTCCTGATGAAGATTTTTTTGTGTCATCTGATTTATTTTGTTTGTTTGATTTAGCACTCATAGACTCAATAATAAGAGATATTTATTGTTAATTCAAGAAAGAATTTGATATAATAATGGTAAAAAATAGGTAAAATATCCTACATTTTTGTACAAAAGTGTAAATTCTTTTTTAAGAATTTGTTATAATCAAGGAACGAGGTGATTATGAAAAAAATCGGAATTTCATTAATTTTTACAATGTTGTTTTGTTCAACTGTGAGTGCGTATAATCCTCCTATAAATGGGGAGACTTTCTTTGAATATGCATCTCCAAAATTGTTATCGGGGACATTATCTACTGCTGGCGGTGGAATTTTTACAATGAGTCCTGAATCAATTGTGTTGAATCCTGCCATTACTGCAAAGGAACAACGAACAGACTTAAATGTTGCATATACTGCATTAATCTCTGGAAATGAAGTTTCCCAATTGCAAAAAAAAGCCTATGGGAACATTATTCAATCTTCTATACTAATTCCTTCTAAATTGTACATATTTACTGGTTTAGTAAATTTTACTTCTGCGTATTTTGATGAAATGGAACTTGGTTCTTCGTTAAATGTGAAGGCAAATCTTTCTAAAGAAATCACTGAAGGTTTAGATGTTGGGCTAGGATTGAATGCTGGATTTTTGTTTACTGCTGATTTTGATTGGTCTTTATCAGCAAATATTGGTGCGTTAGTTAGATTAGGTGATCTTGGATTTTTAAAAGATTTTAGAATTGGTGCTTCAATTAATAACTTGGGTAAAGTTTACACAAATGCCGCTTCAATTCGTCCTGTTAATGTGTACAATGCAACATCTCCATTCCCTTCATTCTGTTATATTAGAACAGGTGCTGCAGCTTTATTTGTTTCTACAGATGTTTTAAAACTTGGAATGTCTCTTGATTTAGAAACTCCTTGTTTTCAAAACCTTCTTATTTCCACAGCACTTAATTTTTCTGTGAAAGACCAATTATTTATTACAATTCAAGAAAAAATTAATATATATGAACTAGCAAATATGTATGCTCAATTTATTCCTTCAGTTGGAATTTCCTATAAGTTTAGATTTAATGTAAATAATGCTTATTTGGAAAAAAATGATTGGAGCGAAAGTGAAATGCGAGTTTCTACTGCTTACAAAAATGCTTATGACACTGTAAATGCAATTTCTGCAGATGTTGATATTACTCTTGGGTTAAAAGATGAAACTCCACCTGTAATTCAATTATGGGAAGAATAATTTTGTAATAGGGGATAAAAAATAATGAAAAAATCAAAATTATTGGTAAGTTTAGTATTTGGATTTTTTGTTGCAAGTAATGTTGTAGCGGCTCCAAAATATATTTCTCCAAACAGTGGAGGAAAAAACGATTCTCTTGTAATTCCTTTTAAGGTTTCTGATAAGAGATTTATTCAAGGTTGGAGCCTTGTGATTATGAATTCAAATCATGAGGTTGTACGAACAATTGAAAATAAAGTTGCTTTGCCTACAAAAGTTGGTTTTAAAGGATTTTTTAAACAATTAGTTACTGCAAAAAAAGGTGTTGATGTTCCGGATGAAATTATTTGGAATGGTGCTATGGATAATGGTGAAATTGCTCCAGATGGACTTTATTACTATTATATCACAGCAACAGACGACAATGGAAATACTGGAAAAACAAAAGAATATGAAGTTGTTATTGATACAGTTTCTCCAGAAGTTGATCTTATTCAACCAACAGACAAAATCTTTGGTGAAGGGGCAAAATCTCAGTTTAGAATTAAACAATCTGGTTCTAAAGAAGATTTATGGACAGGTACATTCCGTAGTGCAAATGGTGAAGTTGTAAAAACTTACACTTGGAAAGATTCTGAACCTGCAACTTTTAATTGGGGTGGAACAAACGACGAAGGAAATCAACTTCCTGATGGTGTTTATTCTTATGAAATTACAGCAACAGATAGAGCTGGAAACATTTCCAATGAAGCCGTAATTTCAAATATTATTTATTCTGCTTATAAACCTGCTACAAACATTATTGTAGAAGGTACAAGATATTTTTCACCAAAAACAGAAAGTTCTTTGACAAAAGTTTCTTTGGAAGTTACAATTCCTGTTCCTCAAGAATCTACAGGTAATAAACTTGTTGAATGGAATGTAAATTTTGTTGATTCAAAAAATAATGTTGTAAAATCATATAATCAAGAAAAAAATGGTGAAAATCCACTTTCTTCTATTGTGTTTGATGGAACTGATGATAACGGTTCTGTTTTGCCAGATGGAGAATACAAAGCTGTTGTAAATGCAAAATATTTGAATGGATATGTGCCAACAACAATTTCTTCACCTATTTTGGTTTTGGATACAACAAAACCTGTAGCTCAAATTGTGGCTTCAGATAAAGTATTTGGTGCTGGAACAAAATCTACAGTTACATATTCAATTATGATTAATCCAGAAGTTGGTGCTCCTGTTCCTTCTTGGAAAGGTGAAATTAAATCTTCTGATCAAAAAACTGTATATAAAACTTATGATTTAGGAACATTCCCTCCAGAAAGTGTTGTTTGGAATGGAATTTGTGATGACGGAACAATTGCTCCAAAAGGTGATTATGTTTTTGTAGTTATTGGTTCTGACTTAGCAGGAAATATGGGTGGTGGAGTTTCTAAAGATTTAGTTACATTTGATACAACAGAAAGTCAATTATTGTTGGCTGTAAATGATGGTGCTTTTTCTCCAAATGCTGATGGTGTAAAAGATTCTGTTTCATTCACACCAATTACACAAACAAAAGATGTTGTTGCTTATGAATTCCAAGTTAAAGATTCTTCTGGAAAAGTAGTGCATTCACAAAAAGCAGATAAAAATATTCCAGTTAGTTTTGCTTGGAATGGTCATGATGACAGTAACATAATTTGTAAAGATGGAAATTATACTGCAGAGTTGGCAATTACAGCTGCAAATGGTTCTACTGCAAATGCTGTTTCTTCTAGTTTTGTATTAGATACAGAAAAACCAAACTTAATGGCACAAATTCCTTGGGCAGATTTTTCTCCTGATGGTGACGGTGCACAAGATAACATTCCTGTAGCAATTACAAATTGTACAAATGAAAAATTGTGGACTTGTGATGTTAGAAATGAAAAAGATGTTTCAATCAAAAAATATACTTGGAATGGAACTAAGTCTGAAGTTATTTGGGACGGTTCAGATGAATCTGGAAATTTAGCAAAAGATGGAAAATATAACATTATTTTGTTTACAACAGATGATGCAGGAAACTCCTTCTCTACAGAATTAAAAGGAATTAATTTAGACTCAAGAGTTACAAAAGCATATTTAACAGCAGAATACGAAGGAATTTCTCCAAATGGTGACAAAATTTTGGAATCTCAAATCTTCAATATTTCAACAACAGTTGCTGATGGAATTTCTTCTTGGAAATTTGATGTTAGAAGTGAAGATGGAACTGCTGTTTATTCACTTTCAGAAAAAGATATGAAAAATCTTCCTGCACAAATTACTTGGAATGGTGCGAACAAAGAAGGAAATGCTTGTGAAGGAACATATCTTGCTACATTAGAAATTAATTACAAAAAAGGTAATAGAGTAAGTGCTGTTTCTTCTGGATTTGTTTGTACTGCAACTCCTCCAATTTTAGATGTTAGAACTGCTCCAGAATATTTTAGCCCAGATAATGATGGTGTTGATGATGATTTGTTTGTAAAATTAGGTGCAAAATCAAAAGCAAAAATCAAAACTTGGTCATTTATTATTAAAGATCCAAAAGGAAAAGATTTCTGGCGTTTGAACGGAAAAAATAATGTTACAGAAAGAATCATTTGGGATGGTTTGAGTAATGTTCAAAAAGCTACAAATGGAAAAGCTGAACGTGTTCAATCTGCTATGGATTATCCTTATGAATTTACTGCAACAGATAATCTTGGAATGACTTCTGTATTAAAAGGCGTTATTCCAGTTGATGTTCTTGTAATTCGCGATGGAAATGTATTAAAAATGGCAGTTCCTTCAATTATCTTTGAATCTGATGCTGCAAACTTCCAAAATGCTTCTGCAAAACTTAATGCAGATCAAATTGACAAAAACTTAAAAACTTTGAATCGTATTGCTGATATTTTGAAAAAATTCAAAGATTATAAAGTGACAATTGTTGGACACGCAAACAAAATTACAGATAATCCAGATGAAGAAACTGTAGATAATCCACGTGAATGGGGACGTGCTTCAATGCCACTTTCAAAAGAACGTGCTGATGCAATTAAAGCATATCTTGAAAAACGCGGTGTAAGTAGTTCTGCATTGACTTCTGATGGTATGGGTGGAACAATGCCAGTTGTAAATCCAAAAGATAAAGATAACAACTGGAAAAACAGACGTGTAGAATTTATTCTTGAAAAATAAAGTTATTTTGGACAAGTAAAAATTTGGTCCATTTTAATGTCGTGTTCTGTGGTCGGAACTTGTTTTCCAATCTGAATTGGAAAACACACGCCGGCCACAAGAACACTTTTTTTTTGTGTTTTAAGAAAATTGCTTAAATAAATATCGTAAAATCCTTTTCCGCGACCAATGCGTTCCCCGTCTTCCCCAAAAACTCTACCAGGTACCAGAAAAATGGCCGTCTGGTCCCCCGCAATTTTTTCTTCTTTTATATCTTCTGTTTTTGGTTCCAAAATTCCAAAGCTTCCGTTTTCAAACTGGCACTTAGAATAATCAAAAAAAATCATTTTGTTTGAATTTGGCACCACTTTTGGAACAAAAACTGTTTTATTTTTACAAAGTGCGTCATCAATTAAAACAGAAAGATCAACTTCGTCTGGCAAAGCCATGTAAGCGTAAACAATTTGTGCTTTTTGGTAAAACTCTGAATTAATTATATTTTGGCAAATTAATTTTGACCATTTTTCAAAATTCTGTTTGTTTTGAGAAAGTTCAATTTTAATTTTTTGTCGCAATTCTTGTTTTGTAATGTTTTGCATTTTTACTCACTTGTAACAGTTAAATTTGGAGTTTGTAAACTTGGTAAAACTTCAAAATAATCTTGCAAAGTTGAATTTTCTATAATATTAAATTCTGAAAGATAAAAAGTTGCTTTATCTTTGGTGTTGGTTTGCAGGTTTTCTGTAGAATCTTCAATAAAGTTAAAACCTTTTTGAATTAATTTTGAAGTTCCGGAATTTGTGGAAGTTTGATTTAATTCGTTTACAATCCATTTGTTTTTAATTTTGTTTAAAAGTTGAACAGATTCTGTCTGTGTTTTTTGATTTTCTAGTGAAGCTTTTAAAAGATTGTATGCTCGTTTGTAGATGGCGTCCACGTCTTTTGGTCGTCTAACATTTTGAACTATAATAGAAACAAATGGCATTTTGGGGTGTGGCAACTGAACTTGCACTTTGCAATCTACAGTTTTTTGATTTTTTGAAAGTTCATTTTGAAGAATATCTTGAAAGTGTAAAACTAAAGCGTTAAAAATAGGATTTGTTTCATTTAAAATTGGAGCTTCCAAAATGTACAAAACAGGATCCAAAAATTCTGTAGTTGGAATTAAAACCGCTGGCATTGGACCAGCTTCTTCTGCCGGAATGTCTGTTAAAAATGTGTGAACAATTTTTTTCTTTACAACTTTTTTTGTAGGAAAATCACTTTGTTCAATGTTTCTAATATTTTTTTGATTGTGAATTTGGTTGTTGTTTAAGTTTCCTATTGTGTTTTCTAAAATTTGTTTTATTGAATCTGAATCTTTGTCATAATTTCCACAAATTATAATGTCAAATTTTGCAGCGTCCAAATAAAGTGGATATGCGTTCATAATTTTTGTAAAATTTATATCTGTAAGAACTTCATCTTCGGAATCAAAAATTGAATGGAGTTCTTTGTCTTTGTATAAAGTTTGAATTGCTTTATCGTAAAGTTGGGTTAGGGTAGTTCCATTTTCTAGACGTTTTTTAAATTGTCGTGAAGAAACGGCTCTGTCAGCAATGGCAGGAGTTAATTCTGCAAAAATGATTGCGTTTGAAATTGCCTTACAACAAGCTTCAAAGTCGATTTTATCGCATTCAATAAAAATGTTGCTTGTAAACAAATCTGATGACCAATCTACAATTGGTGGTTCTAAAATAATTCCCATTTGTTGTTGGCGAATAATTTCTTTTTTTATGTTTGTGCAAAGTAAAGAAATCATAACTTCTTCAAAACCGTTGTTATTTTTTGAATGAATTTTTCCGCCGTCAATTAATAAAGAAATGGTTACTTTGGTGTTGTTTTTATTTTCTTTTAAAACAACTTCAATTTTGTTGTTTAAAGAAAAAGTTTGAATGCTGTTGGTGTTGTTTTCTAAAAATGCTGTTGTTAATTTTTGTTGCGCTTCGTTCAATTCTTCTTCTGTTTTGATTATTGAATCTTCCAAAGTGCTTACAGCCAAAGCAGCTGAATTAATTTTTATGTTTTTGTAATATTCTTGTGCGTACCAAGAACCATTTTGAGAATTGATTTCTTCAAATCCCTGTTTTTTATATTCAGATTTTAAGTTTTTGAAATCTTTTGAGTTTGTAATTACAAAAACAAAAGGTTCTTCGTATTTTAATGCGTTAGAAAATTCTTCAAAATCCACATTTTTGCATTTTTCAAATTGAGCTAACATCTGCTTTGCTGTAAAAGAAGAAATTTCAGAATCTTCAATTTCGTAAGCGTTGTTGTAATCTTGAATTGCCCAAAATGTGCAAAGATTTTCCATAAAAGTATTTGAATTTGAAATTAAATCTTTTTGAATAAAATCTAATTGTTGTTTTGCAAATAAAAATTCCATTTGGGAAGTTTTTGCAATTGCCGATTGTAATGATTCTAAAAATAATTTACTTTGTTGCAAAGAATTTGTTTTGATGTTTTTTGATTCTGGTTTTTGGAATAAACTTTGAATAATTAATCGGGAAGTTCCTTTTTTGTTTGCTGCCGAAAAATTTATGTATTCGTTTCCTGGAATGTTTAATTCTTCCAAAGATACAATTTGGTATTTTACAGAAGAACCGTCGTTATTAAAAAGTGTAGATGCCAAATTATTTTGTGTCATATCTAAAGTTGCATATTGAACAACAATCTGTGTAATATCAGAAGAAAAATCAGGATGATGAATTACGTATTTTCTTTTATTATTTGAAATTGTTGATTTTTTTTCTACAGGATTTTTTGTGTTTGAATAATAACGACCAAAAGTTTGATTTATGATTTGCAAAGTTTCTTTTTGTAAAATGTTTCCGCTAATAAAAATGGCACTATTTTGTGGAGTGTACCAATTGTTTCCAATGTAGTTTAAAGTTGCTCTAACTTGTGATGTGGAATATTTTTTGAAAAGTTCTGGGTAAATGCCAGAGTCGTGTTTCCAAGGTGATTCAGAAAAAACTTTTGAATCAATTCCGGCATTTAGCAAAGTTGAAGCATCTTCTGTAAGTTTTGCGTTTTCTTTTTTTAATTTTAAGAATTCTTGATTAATAAGCTCGTTTGAAAATTGTCCTGATAAAATTAAATGTGAAAGTTCATCCATCACATCGTATAACATAGATGGAGGAAATTCTAAAACAAATCTTGTGGAATCTGCACCGCAGTTTACGCTGGAAAAGTTGATCTTATTCGCAGATGCTTCTATTAAATTGGAATAAAGTTTAAAAAATCCGTTTGTTTGTTGAGTTTGAGAAGAAAATCCTGCTTTTACACAAAATTCAATTCTAACTAAAGCGTTTGAATTATCTGGAAGAATAAAAGTTGTTAGACCGTTTTCCAAAACTTGTTCAGAAACAAGATTTAAAGGATTTGAAAAAGATAATGCTTTTAGAAAGAAGTAAAATATAAAAAACGAAAAGATTTTTTTCATAAAGATATTATACTAATCATAAAAAAAAGTGTTAATACTAAATTATTTAGGGTTTAATACAAACCCTAAAAACGGCCGAGTCAAGGCCTTGAGCAAAGCGTGCCTTGACCGGACGTATTTACACATCAAAAACGAATAAAAAAAAATCGATTTTTTTTTAAGATTTTTATTTTCAAATTAAACCAATTACAGTAAAATTATTTCATTATGGTAAAACTAAATGAAGTTAAAATTGGAAATGAACAAATTCCAGAAAACTATTTAATTGGTAAAAGACATTTAACAGATGATGAAATTGCCATCTTGAAAAAAAATGGTAATAATAATGTTGATTCTTCTTGGCAAAATTTTTATGTTAGCAAGGAAGAAGGAGCTTTTAATCCAGAGTTAATTCATTCAACTTTATTTTCGGGTTTTATCATATTAGGAAAAGTTCAACCAGTTGAATTGCAATATAACGATTTACATTTGCTCTGTGGAATTCAAAATTCAAGAGTAAGTAATATTGTTGTTGGTGACCATTGTGCAATTCGAGATGTTCATTATTTAGATAATTATATTCTTGGTGAAAGAGTAATTCTTTTTAATGTTCAAGAAATGTGTTGTACAAATCACGCAAAATTTGGAAACGGAATATTAAAAGAAGGTGAGCCAGAAGAGCACAGAGTTTGGATTGGAATTGCTAACGAAAATGAAGGTCGTGCAGTTCTTCCTTTTGAAGATATGATTCCAGCTGATGCTTATCTTTGGTCTCATTGTCGAGATGATCAAGAATTGTTAGACAGATTCAAAGAAATGACAGAAATTGGTAATACAAAAAAACTTGATACCATTGGTTTTGTTGGCAATGATTCTGTAATCAAAAATTCAAACATCATTAAAGATACAAAAGTCGGTGAATGTGCTTATATCAAAGGTGCGTTCAAAATCAAAAATACAACAATTTTGTCTTCTGCAGAAGAAGTTTCGCAAATTGGTGAAGGTGTTGAACTTGTAAATGGAATTTTAGGATATGGAAGCCGAGTTTTCTATCAGGCAATTGCAGTTCGCTTTGTAATTGGAAGAAATTGTCAGGTAAAATATGGTGCTAGAGTTTTAAACTCAGTTTTAGGTGATAATTCTACAATTTCTTGTTGTGAAGTTTTGAACAACTTGATTTTCCCATTCCATGAACAACATCACAATTCATCATTCTTGATTGCTACAACAATTATGGGACAATCAAATATTGCTGCTGGTGCAACAATTGGAAGTAATCACAATTCCCGAAGCCCAGATGGAGAAATTTTTGCAAAAAGAGGATTCTGGCCAGGACTTTGTAGCGATTTTAAACACAATTCTCGTTTTGCATCTTTTGTACTTGTTTCAAAAGGTTCTTATCAATATGAATTAGATATAGTCTATCCTTTTTCTTTAGTCTCACCACCTCATTCAGAAACTCAGACAATTCAGATTATTCCAGCTTGGATGTTTATGTATGATATGTTTGCAATTACAAGAAATGGTGGAAAATTCAAAAAACGCGATAAAAGAAAAACAAAAATTCAAAATATCGAATTTGATCCATTAGCACCGGATACAATGCAAGAAATTTTATTTGCTTTAGACAGAATTATTGGTTTAACAGCAATTTATTTAAAACAAAATAATCCAGATTACATGAAAAATGCAAAATCTGATTCTGAAGTATTTCAATTGGCAAAAGATTATCTTCATAAGAATCCAACTGCTAATTTTGTTTTGGAAGATCATCTTTGCCAAAAAAGATACGGAGCTGTAATTGCAAAACCTGCTCAAGCATATAAAATGTATAGAAAAATTGTAAAATATTATGCTACAAAAACCCTAATGGAATATTGTACAAGCTTGAATATAGATTCATTAAACTTAGATGTTGTAAATAAAATTAGGAAATTGCCGTTATACACAGAATGGGAAAATGTTGGTGGTCAAATTATGCCTTCCGAAAAAATTCAGTTATTATTTGAATCAATTAAATCTGGTTCAATAAATGATTGGAATGCGGTACATCAATACTATAATCTTTGTGAATGTGAATATGGCCAATACAAAGTTAGATATTCGTTGTACCTTTTAGAACAATTGTATTCATCCTCTATAGAAGAATTTACTCCAGAAATTTATAAAAATATTTTGGAAGATGTAACTGTTGTTGCTAATGAAATTTATAACGAAGCATTTAAGTCTAGAGAAAAAGATTATTATGATTATTACAGAAATATGACCTATAAAAATGTGTTAGAAATGGAAAGCGTTATAGGAAAATTAAGTGATAACGAATTCTTGATTCAATTAAAAGAAGAAACAAAAGAGTTTGTAGAAAAAATCCATACATTTATAGGGGGGGGGGTGTCTTAATTTGTAGATAATACAGATTAAGATTCAAAACCATTTTAAGGATTTTTCAAAATTATGAAAATTGATGGAAAGTATCAACAGTTCAAAAATGTAAATTTGCGACGCAGAAAGTGGCCAAAGAATTGCATAAAAGAAGCCCCTATTTGGTGTTCTGTTGATTTACGTGATGGAAACCAAGCGTTAGAAACTCCCATGGGAATTGAACAGAAAAAAGAATTTTTTTTGATGTTAGTTTCCCTTGGGTTTAAGCAAATTGAAGTTGGGTTTCCTTCTTCTAATGATGTTGAATTTTCTTTTATTCGTCAGCTTATTGAAGAATCCTTAATTCCAGATGATGTATTTATTCAGATTTTGTGTCCTGCAAGAGAAAAATTAATTGCCCGAAGTTTTGAAGCAATTAAAGGTGCAAAAAATGTAATTTTTCATTTGTATAATGCCACTTCTCCTGCCCAAAGAAAATACAATTTTAATAAAACAAAAGATGAAATTGTAAAACTTGCCACAGATGGTGTAAAATGGATTAAAAAATACTTAAAAACAGTTCCAGAAACTAATATTGTTTTGGAATATTCTCCAGAAAATTTTTCTGAAACAGAAATTGATTTTTCTATAAAGATTTGTCAAGCAGTTGTTAATGAATGGAAAAAAGATAATCCAACTTGGCAAAAAGGCAGAAAAAATGTCATTTTGAATCTTCCAACAACTGTAGAAAACTGTTTGCCAAATCACTTTGCAGATTTAATTGAATATTTTTCATCAAAAATCAAAAATAAAAATGAATTAATTATTTCTCTTCACAATCATAATGACAGGGGCGAAAGTGTTGCACAATGTGAACTTGGTTTGCTTGCTGGAGCTCAACGGGTGGAAGGGTGTCTTTTTGGAAACGGTGAACGAACAGGAAATCTTGATGTTGTAACTGTGGCTTTGAATATGTACACTCTTGGGGTTGACCCAAAACTTGATTTTTCAAACTTAAAAAAAGTTGCCCTTGATTTTTCTCGTTTAACTGGAATGGAAATTCATCCAAGAAGTCCTTACGCTGGAAATCTTGTTTTTACAGCCTTTAGTGGTTCTCATCAAGATGCAATTAGAAAAGCAATGTTGGCAAGAAAATCTATGCCAGAAAATGCTTTTTGGGATGTTCCTTATTTGCACATTGATCCTCACGACATTGGTTTTGAATACGAAGGAATTATTAGAATTAATAATCAAAGTGGAAAAGGCGGTGCTGTTTATGTTTTGGAAACAGATTATGGCATTTCCGCTCCAAAAAAAATGCACGGGGTAATTGGGGAACTTATAAAAGAAAAAACAAACACTTTACAAAAAGAACTTACTTCACAAGAAGTTTACGACGCTTTTGCAGAAAAGTTTATAAATACAAAATGGCCTCTTAATGTTTTGGAAATTACCCAAAGACATATTGAAGGGGAGCGTGGAAGTAATGTTTCTGAACTTGTAGCAGGAAGTGCTGTTGTTGAATGGGAAGGAAAAAAATATGAAATTGCAGGAAACGGAAACGGACCTTTGGATTCTTTTGCCAATGCATTAAATCAAACTCCAGTTTTAGTTTTTGATATTTTAGATTTCCATGAACATTCAATTGGTAGCGGAACAGACACTCAAGCCATTGCTTATGTACAGATTAAACTTTCAGATGGAAGAAGCGCTTGGGGCGTTGGAAAAAGTTCCAACGTTGGTAGAGCCGGTATTGCAGCGGTAGTATCTGCTATCAATATTTGCTACGAAAACTAAAAAATTATAAGCCTATTTTTGAAAGCAGATTATTTACCATATTCAAAGTTCGTTTTTTATCAGTTGTCCAAGTTGGCTCAATTAAAAGATTTTTTGGCGGATCTCCAGTTAATCTGTGAATTATCATATTTTCTGGAATAATTTTTAATGCTTTTTCAATCAAATTAAAATATTCATCCATTTCTATAGGTTCAAATTTTTTACTAAAATATTCTGTGGCTAAATCTGTATTTTTCAAAATATATAAACTTGTGATTTTTATTCCATCAGACTTTGCATTAACAACATCTTTTACAGTTTTCAGCATATCAACTTCTGTTTCTCCAGGAAGCCCAAAAATCACGTGAGTTACAATATGAATTTTGGGATTTGCGTTTTTAAGTTTTTTTATTGCATCAAAATAGACATTGTTGGAAAAACCTCTACGAATATATTTTGAAGAAGTTTCATTTGAAGTTTGAAATCCAAGTTCAATTTGTAAAAAAGTTTTGTTTGCTAGTTTGGAAAGAACTTGTAACACTTCATCACCAAGGCAATCAGGACGAGTTCCTAATGCAATCCCTACAATTTGTGAACATGATAATGCTTCGTTCCATTTTTCAGAAAGTATTGATATGTTTCCGTAAGTGTTTGTAAAATTCTGAAAATAAGCAATATATTGATTTTGATTTTTAGATTGATTTTTCATCTTATTTTCTACAAGTTTTTTTGCTTCTTCAATTTGTTTTGCTATAGAAAGTTTTTTGCTTGGAACAAAATCTCCGCTGCCAGAATTGCTGCAAAAAATGCAACCTCCAGTTCCAATTGTTCCATCTCTATTTGGGCAAGTACAACCAGCGTCAAGTGAAATCTTGTATACTTTATTTCCAAAAATTGATTTATAAAAAGCAGAAACTGTCATAATGTATTTTAGTTTGGTGTAAAAATTGAAAATTGAGGATTATTGCTTAATGGTGTTAATATTTTTATAAATGCAGCGTCGCAAAAATCTTTTTCTATTGTAAGAATTGCACAAGAATTTGGTGAACCACCTCTAGGTCTTGAACAACTTCCCGGATTTATAAAATAATTTTTTGTGTTTTCATCATCTGTCATCAAATTAAATGGAACGTGAGTGTGTCCAAAAAGTGCAATTTGACAGTTGTGTTCTTTCATAGAGTACGCAAGGCGGTCAATTCCAAAATCAACGCCTTGGTGATGACCGTGAACAATAAAAAGATTTTTGCCATTTACTTCTAAAGTTTGACAAGGAGGAACAATAACAGTTCCTTTTAGCATTCCATTTGCATTTGGATTTTGTGCTCCAATATCAAAAGAAACGGGAAACGTAGAAGGATCTCCATTTCCTTGAATAAAAACAATTACTGGGGGAATAAAATCACAAAAATCTTTGTTTTCATTGCCTTGCTCTAAAAGTTCTGCCAAATCGTAAGTGGAATCGCCACACAACACCAAGGCATTGCAAGATTTACCAAATTGTTTAACAATATTTATTAGAATGCCACTTTTTCCGTGAACATCAGAAACCACAAGAACCCGTGCATGTTCAGTTGATTTTAAAGCTTCTATATCTTGAGGCGAACCAATTAAATAATTTTTTTGTTGAAGCAAACTATTCATAAATTAATTTAAAACAAAGTGATTTATAGATTGCAAACCAGTTTCAGAATCTTTGTAATAATGAAAATCATAATTTTTTAGAATATTACTAACATGCAATCTTAAATCTGCATTTTTTTCCATTGAAGATTCCAAACATTGAATGTAAGAAATTGTTTTGTACAAAATATCAGGAGCTTCTGTAATTGTAACAGTTTCTTCTTCATCAACAATAAAATCGCTGTTCAAATTTACAGTTTGAGTTTTATCTAAAACAAAATCGCAAGAAGATTCCAAACCAAGCACATCATCTTGTGGAAAAAGTGCAATAATTGGGTAAGGAACATTTTGATTCCATAAATCTTGATTTCTAGAAAAAGCAATATGAGTATTTTCTGGTGCTCCCAAAGTTATTACACCACAAAAATCATAAGCGTCATCTGCCAAAATATTTGCAATTTGGGTAAAAAATGACCTAGGACTGTGTTTAAAAGAATCTGGATAGAATAAAGGTAAAATCAATCCACCATTTTCATCTAAACCGAATTTTTTGCTTAATTCCAAAAGAATTGGTTCATAAACTTCTGGTGTGTTAAAATTGTATCCAAAAAGAACCATAATTCGTTTGTTTGTTGTGTGCCAAGTTTGAGTATAATTTTCGGAAAGATTATCAGTGCTTGAATCTAAAAGTTCTATTGTTTGAATGTCTTGAAGATTTATTTCAGATTTTTTTGAACAACCTAAAATTAAAAATATAGAAAATATAATAAATATAAGTTTTGACTGTTTCATTTGATGATATTGTAGCGTATTTCTTTATTCTTGAAAAGAATGCAATTTTTCTGTAATATGATTTTATGAATATACTAACACCTGTTTTAGAATTAGTAGGCAGCTTGGGACTTCTTCTTTATGGAATGAAGCTCATGTCTGACGGTGTCCAAAAAAGTGCTGGTGAAAAATTGCAACGCACTTTAAGTGTTGTTACAAGTAATAAAGTTGTAGCTATTTTGACTGGTATGCTCATTACAATGATTATTCAGTCTTCTGGTGCAACAACTGTAATGGTTGTTACATTTGTAAATGCTGGGCTCATTTCTTTGGCCCAATCTGCTGGTGTAATTTTTGGTGCCAATATTGGTACAACAATTACCGCTTGGATTGTTTCAATCTTTGGGTTTAATTTTAAAATTTCTGCTTTTGCAGTTCCTGTCGTTGGTCTTGGGTAC
>JAGARY010000103.1 GCA_017622055.1 Treponema sp.
CTTTGGTAGGAGCGGCAGGATATTTTATCTCAATAATGTTTGATTAATATTTGATTAACTAGATTAGTCGAGCAGTTGATTAATCTAGTAAAGGAGTAATGGAAATGAAAAAAAATGGTTTATTATTCACTATTTGTGGAATTGCAATTTTAGCAGGTGTATTTGTACGGAGTTTTTCATTAGTAAACGCTATTCTTGCGATAGTAGGTGTAATTATTTATGAGGTTGGAGTTATGATAAGGATAAAAAATAAATGAAATACCACCAACAATTTGATGATACAAGGAGAAATAATGAAAAACTTATTATTGTTAATTAATTCAATTCTTTTAGGAGTTCTATGTATTGTTTCATTTATACAGGACTCATTTTTTGAAAAGATTAGAATAATATTTATTATTGTTTGTATTTTACAATCTGTTTTAAGTATTTTGGTTTTAATGAAATTAAAAAAAAAGAAATAGATTATTTGGTACTGTCACAGTAGCTGGTATTGGAGTTGTTACTGGTGCAATTGCTGGCTGGGTAGGTGGATTTATTACTGGTGGTTTTGGTTGGTAATAATAGCAGAATAGATTTAAGGAGATGTTATGATTTCAATGAGTGATATAGTTATTATTTTACTTTGTGCAATCGTAAGTTTTGTTGTAGTTCGATTGATAAGTAAAAAAATGCGTAAAAAGTAATTAATATATTGAAAGGAAGTAGATAAAAACTATTTCCTTTCAATATAATATAGTATAATTTTTTTGTTAATATGGGAGAATAATTATGAAAATTTTTCAATTAGTATGTCTTGGTGGTTTATACCTTTTGTATGTGATTACAATGTTTCTGTTCGGCTTATCATTCAAAAAGAAGAATTCAGAAGAACGAAGTAGAATGCAGACTTCATTAATTGTAATGACATCTTTTTTTCAAGTTTTATTACTTTTTTATATTGCCGTAAATCTTGCAGTTGGATTATAAAAATCAGTAAAATAATGCACTTTCTATTTTAAAAGGTTGTAAAAAAATATTCCTTCGCTGAAGGAAAAAAGTGATGTGGTAATTTTGATTTGAATATCAAAGCAGATTTATCTCCATCTCTTACAATAACTGCTACTTGGCATTTTTAGATTTTTTAATGGAAATAAGTATGGTTAAATCAAAGAAAATTATTATTTTACTCAGTTTTATTTTATCTCCCATTTTTATGTAGGGAGAAATCAATTTTTTTTGGGACATAGGTGGTGGTTCTATTGAAGGAAAAATACATAAAAACGATTTCAAAAGTGATTTGTCTCTACATATAGGAGATATATACGTAAAGGAAGAAAAAACAAATTTGGTGATGAAGTTTGAGCCGTTAGTATGTAATTTTGCTTTAGAAACTATAGATACTGTAGAATCACAAATTCCACAAAGAGCGTTACAATCATTGTATTTTTTAAATACAAAAATTTCTTGGATTCCAATAGACACTGAGTTTATATGGTTTGGTCCTTGCATATCTGTAAATTATCTTAATCCCTTTAATATTTCAGAAGTATTATTAGCAGGTGGTGTAGAATTTTCTTTATTTTTACCTTTTGATGTTACTGATTCTTTAGGCGAAAAATTTTTACCAAAATTACTCTCTGTGGAATGCGGACTTTCTTTATCAAGTAGAGAGAACTTTGAACCATATTTTTACGGTAAAGTTTCTTTAAATATTGGAATTGTAGTTAGTATGTTAGCAAATATGGTAAAGTAAGATTAAAAATATTGTCGCAGAAGTCAGAGATAGAAAAAAGATGAAAAAAAAATTAATTATATTATTAATTATTTTAGGATTTGTTATGTTTTTTTGTAAAAAAAATATTCCCATGAAAAAAGAATTGTCTAAGCATAATGGACAAGTTATTTTTTCTTTAAACAATACAGATTATAAAAAGCGACCGGTAGTAACTATTGAAGATTCTGGTGTGATTTTTTATTTTGTAGTAGATACAGGGTGTACACAGTCATATGTTAATGAAAACTTTTGCAAAAAAATAAATTTATCTCCTGAGGAATATGACAATTTTGAAGGTGGAATAGTTACTTTATGTATTGAGGATTCAAGATATTTGATAGATGGAAAAGAACATATTTTGAAAATGCCTGTGAAGAAAATCGAAGTATTTATAGAAAAAGAAATTGATGGTTTGTTGGGTATAGATTTTCTTTCTCAATATGAAAATGTAGTTTTTGATTATAAAAGGAAAAAAATAAATTTTAATCAGTCTGCAATAAGTAAGTATCCCATTAATATGTATAAAAATATGTCTGATATTTTTTATATCTACTATTCACTTGATGGAATAAAAGATTATGGTTTATTAGATACAGGGTGCGATAGTTTTATAGTAAGAGAAAACTATCAAACAGATTATGTTGAATTTACTGATGATGAAATTAGAGAAATCCGAAACGGTCCAAATTTGATAAAAAAAGAGATGGATAGAGTTCATTTTAATAGAATAGATATTGGTAGAATTTCTTATAAGGATATGTATGGATATTTTGCAATTGATGAAAGAATTAAAATGGATGCTACTGCTGAAAAAGAACATAGAGTAAGGAGTATTTTAGGATATTCATTTTTTAAGAACCATATTATTCAATTGGATTTTAAGAATAATTTGTTTTATATAGAATAGTTATAAATTTGCTTTGAGATGGAAAATATATGAAATACATACAAAAAAGGTCATAAAAGGTCACATTTGAAATTTGTACTTTTTATGACCTATTCAGATAATAATTTTTCTTCTATGATTAGAGTACGGAGAGATGTTAAACTCATGAAAAAAGTAATTTTTATAACACAGTTCTTATTTTGTCTTTCAGCAGTTTTTTCAAAAAATATAATAGTAAAAGATAAAATTGAATATCCAATAGTAATTGAAAATCAAGCTGAATCAAATCATAAAATAATTGCTTCAAATGGGGAATTATTTTTAAAAAGTAATGTAGTTGTTGAAAATGGAAAAATTTTTCCTTTTATATTTATTTTAGATACAGGTGCTGCAAGTTCATCTATCATTTTGGATTATAATTCTGACAATTTTTCAATAAATGATTATTTTTCTTACAAAATTAATAATTCTTTGTATTTAAAATGCAATGCTCATTTTAATGATTTTCTTGTAGAAGATTTCTTTTTAGGTAGCGTTACTGCACGCCAAATTAATTTAAAAGAATTAAAGCTAATTTTTAATGATAAAGATTATTGTTTTGCAATTCTTGGAAATGATGTTCTTATGAATAAATCATTTTTTCTTTCTATTTCAAAGGGGTATTTTATGTGGCAAAAGGAAAATCCTTTTAATGAACAAGATGAAGTTTTTGTTCCTCAGATAGATAAAATTTGTTCTTCCAGAGGTAATAGAGATTTTTATCAATATACAGTTTATATTGAAGATAACTATTTTAAAAGTGATGCAAAAGATTATCCCATTTTAGGATTCTTTAATTCCCCAGATAAAACAAAATCTAGATATTATATTGATACGGGAACTTATTATATTGCAACTTCAAATATTGATTTATATTACCAAATAAAAAATCGTGGGTACAAAAACTATACTTATAATTCAGAAGTATCACAAAAGTTTGGATATTCAAACATACCAAATCCTGCCTTTTTGGGAAAGCAATTTGAATCTTTAGATGTTATGAGTGGTGGAACTCCAGAAATGTTTAAATGTCTTGGAAATCAAGTTCTTTCGGCTTTTGATATTTATTTTGATAAAGAAAATTCAGAAAAAGTTCAAAAAATCTATTTTAAACAAGTCTTAGACGCGGAATATAAAAAATATAGAACTGAAAACGATAAATCATATTATTATCCAGCAAGTACATTTGGTTTTAGAGCGGCAAATAATATGAACAGAGTTTCTGAAAAAGCTTTTGTGAACGGAAAGGAAATTTTAAAAGAAATTGAATTTGGAGATACAATCCTTTCTGTAAATGGCATTCCGTATAATTTGGTAAAAGAGTGGGAATTGCCTAATAAAATTAAGATTGAAATAAAGAAAAAAGATGGCAGCATAAAAACTGTCCATGCAAAACGACATTATATAAAATGATAGGGAAAGAAGAAAAAACTGTGGTTTTATGACGATTGCTTTGTATATTGTTTTAAATTTGATATTATTAATAATCTCTTTAACAATGATAAAAAGTTGGGGAATAAAATTATTACCTACTTTTGCATCAATTTTTCTTCTATATTGTTGTGCTGCAACATTTTATGACACTGATGTTGAATTGATACAAATAAAATTTTTATGTGATGTTATTATATTATTACCTTCAACCCTTTTAATTTTAATTTCGCTAAAGAGACAAAATAACATTCAAATATTGAAAGAAATAAAACTTTTGATTGTTGTGATTGTATCTATAGTTTCTTCAATCATTTTATCATTGTTTTATAAAAAAGATTCCATTTTTATTTTTAAAACACTTTTCATAGGACCAATTTATGAATCATTGTTTTTTCACGAGATTGTTTTTAAGTTAGTAAAAAAAGAATATGAATTAAAGAAAAAAATATTTACCTTTTTTATTCTGAGTTTATTAATTGGTTTTTCCCATGGTTCACTAGAATTATTTGCTCTTTGTTCAAGAATAATTGGTTTCTTTTTATTGTATTTAATTAGGCTAAAATGGAATGAAAATTCTAAGTTTTGGTATGTAGTGTTGATTCATTTTACATATAATTTGCTTCTGATTATTTATGGGATTATGAAAATTGGGGTGTAAGTGGAATGCTACGAATTAAGATTTTGCAGAGACAAGGCACGGGATAATTCAAAAAATTGTATGATTATACTAAAAGTAGCCGAAGTTACGGCGTAACTTCGGCTACTTTTGCTCATTTAGGGTTTACAAATCAACTTGTTAAGATAAAAATAAAAACTGGAGGTTATTATGAAATTAAAAAGGACTGTTAATTTTAGATTTTTATTTGTCGCATTAGTTTTTTGTTTTGATGTATTTTTGCTTTTGCCCATTTTGCCAGAAAGCTTAAAATTTTTGCCTACTGTAATAGTTATTTGCTGGATTTTGCGATTTATTTTTGACTATGGAATTTATTATGAAAACTCATATCTATATTTAAAAAGAGGACGAGGAAAGATTAGTCATCAAAAAGATAATCCTATAAGTGTTCAAGATGTAGAAAGTTTTTATGTTAATAATCCATGTTTTATTTTAAATGGTTGGTGTTTTTCTTCTAAAAATATCACTCTTGTTCTTAAAAATAATAAATCATTTACTTTTTCTGTAAAAGAAAATGATAAAATTTGTGATTACTTATTAGAAAATAATGTTCCAAAAAAAGCAGGCCTTGCAGTACCCTTTAGACAACGTTCAATTTTTCTAAATTTAATCATTATTGCAGTTAATTTTTACCTAATGCTTTTTTCTGTGATATTCAAAAGTGAATCTAAAATTTTGATTATTTGTTTAATCTTTCAATTTCTGTTTTGGTCTCTTTATCAGTTTTTAGTGGTGTGGCAACTATCC
>JAGARY010000104.1 GCA_017622055.1 Treponema sp.
CTTGGTGGAAACCCAGAATTCCGTGCAAGAAAACGTGCTGGAACAAATGCAACAGAAGAACAATATGCACAAGCTCTTAAAATTGAAAAAGAAAACTGGCTAAAAGATTATGAAGAAGTAAAAAATGCTGGTGGTTTGTATGTAATTGGTTCTGAACGCCATGAATCACGTCGTATTGATAACCAGTTACGTGGACGTTCTGGACGTCAAGGTGACCCAGGTCGTTCAAAATTCTTTATTTCTATGGATGATGATTTGATGCGCCTTTTCGGTGGCGAAAAAATGAAAGTTATGATGAGCCGAATTGGTATGCAACCTGGAGAACCAATTGATCACCCATGGTTAAACAAAGGAATTGAAAAAGCTCAGGCTAAAGTAGAAGATAGAAACTTTGAAATTCGTAAACACTTGCTTGATTACGATGATGTTTTGAATGAACAACGTTCTGTTGTTTACGAACAACGTGATGCACTTTTGGCAGATGAAAATCTTTCTACAAGAATTATGAACAACGCAAAAGATGTTGTAGAAGATCTTTTTGATGAATACGAACAAAATGCAAAACACAACAAAGGTTCAAATACTCCATTATCTGAATTAAGTGAAGCTATTAGAGATAACTTTGGACTTCAATTGCCAGCAGAAAGTTTAAACAAAGATGCTGTAATTGCTGCTTTACAAAACGACATTACAGAAAAAGAAACTTTGGCTGGAAAAGAAAACTTAAATATGTTCATTCGCTATCAATATGTTCAAATTATTGATAAAAAATGGCTAGATCAATTGGAAACTTTGGAAGGATTGCGTGAAGCTGTTAGTTTGCGTGCTTATGGTTCTAAAAACCCACTTACAGAATATAAAATTGATGGATTTAATATTTTCTATGAAATGTTAGATTCAATTAGAAATTCTGTAATGTCTAGAGTTTTCAAAGTTAAGATTCAACTTTCACCAGAAGCTGCTGAACACAGAAGAAGAATGGCAGAAGCTCAACAACAAGCAATGAATGCACAACATGCTCAAATGGATTCTTCTTTTGGAGCACAAGCTGCAAATAACGCACAAAGAAATGTTCAAAGCACATTTAGCGGAGACCAAGCAAGACGTCAAGCTGTTGGAAGTGCAATGAATCAACGTTCACAAGCAG
The DNA here is from genome assembly GCA_017622055.1 of Treponema sp. Taxonomy (GTDB): domain Bacteria; phylum Spirochaetota; class Spirochaetia; order Treponematales; family Treponemataceae; genus Treponema_D. The sequence continues at coordinate 1,148 of JAGARY010000104.1, forward strand.
AAAACGCAACAATTAGAAGAACTACACCAAAAGTTGGTAGAAATGATCCATGCCCTTGTGGAAGTGGTAAAAAATACAAACAATGTTGTGGTAGATAAGATAATCTAGAATATAAAAAAAAGGGATGTCTAATAAGTATCTTTTTACTTTTTAGGCATCCCTTTTTTTGTTACAAAATAATATATCAGAAATAAAAAGTTATATATATTTTTTTATTTTTCCAATACAACTTTACCATTAATAATCAAACTTTTTACAGCACCTGTTAATGTTTTTCCTTGGAATGGAGTTGCTCTACCTTTTGAATAAAAGTTTTGAGCATCAACAGTCCATTGTTCGTCAGAATCTACAATAACAATATCAGCGTCGTATCCATTTTTAAGTAAACCTTTGTTCAATCCCAAAATCTTTGCAGGATTTGCAGACATCAACTGGCTAAGTTTTGAACTTGAAATATGTTTTGATTTTACTAAAAATGAATTACAAACAGCATAAGCAGTTTCAACACCAGGAAAACCTGGTGCACCATTTTTTTTGTCTTCTAAAGTGTGGGGAGCATGATCTGTAGAAATAACATCAACAGTTCCATCTTGAATTGCTTTAATTAATTCAAATCTTGTGTCAGAATCTTTTAAAGGAGGATTCACTAACGCTCTATTAAAAGGAGGTTCCATTCCATTCAAAGCAATGTGATGAGGGGTTACTTCACAAGTTACATCATAATTTCGTTCAAAACGTTCAAAAGCCTCCCCTTCTTTGTTTTCAACAAAATCCATATATGTTGTTTTTGAACTAACTAAATCATGAGCTTCATTAAATTTATTAATATCAGACTTTGCTTTTCTAATTGCTTCAATTGCCCCTTTTGAACTTACATGAGCAATGTGAACTTTACAATCTGCCATTTTTGCAAGTTCAAGGTTTCTAATTGTCATTAAATCTTCTGCTTTTTCTAACAAAAGATCCGCTTGGCAAAGTGCTTCATCAATAATATCATAATCTTCTGGTCTATCATCTGCAAAATCAAATTCACTAAGGGTACCCCAAGTATTCAATCCAACTTTTTGAATTGAATTTAAGGCAACTTGTCTATAAGCTTTTGCATCAACAGTTAAAAAAGGATCTTCACAATGGCAACTAACTACAACACCTTTTTCAGAAGCTTTTTTCATTGCTTCCAACATCACAGAAGATGAAGCCACATCTCGACCATCTTCAGAAATTACAGGAATATATTTTTTATCTAAAAAATCTAAATGAGAAGTATCAGAACCTGCAAAATCTTTAGTTAAACTAACTGTTTGAAAAAGTTGAGTAAGTCCCAAAGCAGCAGCTTCTTTTTCAATTTGCATTGCCATCTCAACAGAAGAAACAACAGGATTTGTATTTGGCATTGCAACTACAGTTCCAAAACCACCAGCTGCTGCTGCCTTTAATCCAGAAGATAAATCTTCTTTTTGAATTTGCCCTGGATATCTTAAATGCACATGCATATCAATAAATGCTGGAGTAACCGTTAAATTATTTGCATTAAACAATTCCAAAGAACAACTTTCTTCAATTCCATCTTCTTTTAAAATTGTTTTAGCCATTTCTTCAGCAGTTTTTACCGAAGTAAAATAGCCTTGAAAAACAAAACGAATTTTTCCATCAACAATCAAAACTGCCCCAGCGGTATCCATAGACTCATCAACAAGACGGGCATTGTAAATTAAAATACTTTTTATCATTTATTTTCACTTCCTGCCAAATATAAAGTGTCACAATACTCACACTTGTAAATACCTTTTTTCTTGTCTGCCAAAATAAAGTTTGGTTTTACATAATGTTCAGTTTGTGTTATACAACGTGGATTTTTACAATTGAAAACTCCTGAAACTTTAGATGGTAATTCCATATTGATTTTTCTAACAATTTTTTCGTTTTCAATTACATTTACACAAATATCAGGATCAATAAAACCAAGAACTGAATAATCAACGTTTATAATATTATCTATTTTGATAATATCTTTTTTTCCTTGTTTTTCTGAAGGAACGTTTTGAATTAAACAAGAAGTAAATGGAGATTTATCAAGTCCAAGCCATTGATAAATTTTCCAACCACTTCCCGCACGAATATGATCTATTACTAATCCATTTTTAATTGTATTTACATTCAACATAATATTTTCTCCTATGAAAGCAAACTAAATTGAGCCAGTTAATTTTGCAATTAAAGCCATTCTTGCGTACATTCCATATTTTACTTGTTTAAAATATGCAGCACGAGGGTCTTCATCAACTTCTGGTGTAATTTCGTTTACTCGTGGAAGAGGATGCAAAACAATCATATTCTTTTTAGCATTTTTCATTTTTTCTGAATCAAGAATATAACTATCTTTTAATCTAATATAATCTTGTTCATTAAAGAATCGTTCTTTTTGAACTCGGGTCATATACAAAATATCAAGTTGATTAATAACTTCGTCAAGGCTTTCTACAATTTCATATTTTACGCCAGCTGGTTCCAAAACATTTGTAATCAAATAATCAGGAACTGACAATTCTTTTGGACTAATAAAAATAAACTTGTTTCCTTTGAAATTTCTTAAAGCTTCTGCCAAAGAGTGAACAGTTCTACCAAATTTTAAATCGCCACAAAAACCAACTGTATGATTTTCAAGGCCACCTAAAAGTTGACGAATTGTAACAAGGTCTGTTAAAGTTTGTGTTGGATGATAATGCCCTCCGTCTCCGGCATTAATGATTGGACAAGCTGAATATTTACTTGCTAAAAGTGCGGCTCCTTCTTTTGGAGTTCTCATAGCAATTACATCAGCATAACTAGAAACAACCCGAATTGTATCTGCTAAAGTTTCACCTTTTACAGAAGAAGTGTTTTCTGCATCAGAAAATCCTTCTACAGAACCACCTAATCTAAGCATTGCAGCTTCAAAAGAAAGTCTAGTTCTAGTGCTAGGCTCAAAAAAAAGTGTCGCAAGAATTTTCCCGCGACACACATCTTGAAATGATTTAGGATCAACAATAATTTGTTCAGCCAAAGAACAAATTTCTTCAATTTCAGATACAGTTAAATCATCTGGCTGAATTAAATGACGACCTGATAACATATTTTTAGTAACCTCCAGAAACTAAAACTAATTATACCAAAATCGTTTTTTTATTACTAGATAATTTTAACTTTATTTAATTTTTCTTTCAAAAAATTAAAAATCAATTTTTGTCATATCTTCAATTTCAATATTATAATCTACACCTTCAACATCAAAACCGTTTGTAGCATAGAAGTCATGTTTGTATCCGTCTAAGTCACAAAGTTCTTTGATATTTTCGTTAGTTACAGTTGGCATAATTTTATCAACTTCTGCCTGAATATCATCTTGCATTTCCCAGTCATCAACACGAATAAGATTTTCTGAATCAACAGGAACAACACCAGCAGCTGAATTTTCGCCAGTATACAAACGTTCTGCAAACAAGCGTTCCATTTGTTCAATACAACCTTCGTGATTTCCCTTTGCTTTCATAACTTTGAACAAAATTGAAAGATAAAGAGAAATGATTGGAATTACAGCACTTGAACGAGTTACTAAACCTTTGTTTACAGAAACCCAAGCACCACCATTCAATTCTGAACTTAATTTTTTGTTAAGATTTAAAGCAGTTGCTTCAAGATGTTTTTTAGCTTGACCAATTGAACCATCACGGTAAATTGCATGACTTAATTCTGGACCAATGTAAGAATAAGCAACTGTACGACAACCTTCTGCCAAAACACCAGCTTCTGACAATTGGTTAATCCAAAGTTCCCAGTCTTCACCACCCATTACTTTTACAGTGTTTGCAATTTCGTCTTCTGTAGCAGGTTCTGCAGAACTTTCTTTTAATGAATCTGTTAAAATGTCAATTCCATATCCAGAATAAGTTTTTCCAATTGGTTTTAAAACTGATTTGTACAAAATGTGATTTCCGTCTGCACTATTTGGGTCAATTTTGTCTGGGTCAGAACGAACAGGACTTGCAAGAGAATATACAACTAAGTCAAATTTGCGACCTAATTTTTTTGCTTCTTCAATAATCAATTTTCTTGTTTCGTGAGAAAAAGCGTCTGCATTAAATGTTTCAGAAATTAATCCAGCATTTTTTGCAGCTCTATCAAAAGCCATATTATTATACCAACCAGGAGTTCCACCTTTTTTTTCTGTTGGTTCTTTTTCAAAAGAAACACCAATTGTATCTGCTTCATATTCAAAAGCAGCAGAAATACGGCTAGCCAAACCATAACCTGTAGAACATCCAAGAACTAAAACAAATTTAGGACCATTTCCGCCTTCTTTTGCACCTTTAATTCCACGTTCAGCTTTTTTAGCTTTTACAAATTCAATTTGACGTTCTGTTTCTTTAGCACATCCAACTGGGTGAGCGTTCAAACAAATGTTACTTCTTACCATAGGTTTAATAATTGCCATAATTTTACCTCAATATTATCAATTTTTTTATATTTTCAAAAATTAGTTTTTAATTCAAATGCAAATTAAATTTTCTTAAAGATAATACAACCGTTATGTCCGCCAAAACCAAGTGAACAAGAACAAGCCACATTAACATCCATTTTTACACCAACATTAGGAGTATAATCCAAATCACAACCGTGTTCCAAATCTGGATTATCAAGATTAATTGTTGGAGGAACAAATCCTTCTTCAATTGCTTTAATACAGAAAATTGCTTCCATAGAACCAGCAGCACCAACCATGTGGCCAGTTTCACTTTTTGTAGAAGAAATCTTTAACTTATAAGCATGTTCACCAAAGAATGATTTTAACAAAATAGTTTCTGCTGTATCGTTCGCAGATGTAGAAGTTCCGTGGGCATTGTAATATTGAACTTCTTCTGGCTTAATTCCAGCGTCATCAAAAGCTTTTTTCATTGCAACCAAAGCACCAGCCGCATCAGGACATGGGGCTGTAATATGATAAGCATCGCTAGAAGAACCAAATCCAGCAACTTCCGCATAAATGTGAGCACCGCGAGCCTTAGCGTGTTCATACTCTTCCAAAATCAAAACTGCCGCGCCTTCCCCCATAACAAAACCGCTTCTATCTTTATCAAAAGGTCTACTTGCAGCTTTAGGATTATCATTAAATTTATTAGTTAAAGCAGACAACGCTTGATAACAACCAATATTAAACCCTGTAATATTTGCGTCAGTTCCACCGGCAATACAAACATCCATACGACCAAGACGAATCATGTCTAAAGCAAGTCCCAAAGAATCTGTACCAGAAGCACAGGCTGTAGATAAAGTCCAAGCTGGTCCGTGAATTCCAAAATACATAGCAACACCAGCTGCCGCTTCGTTATTCAAAACCAAAGGTGCTGTCATTGGAGGAATTCTGTTTACTCCAGAATTTGGATCATAAAATTTTTCAAAAGCTGAATCAACATTTTCTGCAAGACCAATTCCAACACCAGAAACAATCCCAGCATTTTCCTTAGAAATAGATTCCTTATCAAATCCAGAATCTTTTACAGCTTCAATACTTGCTCCAAGTAAAAACTTTCCAAAGCGAGACATTTTTCTTGCAAGTTTTCTATCAACACCGTAATCTTCAAGAGAAAAATTCTTTACCTCTCCCGCAATTTGCACCAAATGTTCAGAAGCATCAAAAAGAGTAATTTTATCAATACCACTTTCACCATTTTTTACTGCATTCCAAGCAGTTTTTACATCATTTCCAACGGAAGAAACTGCACCTAAACCAGTAACAACAACTCTTCTTTGATTCATTAAAAAAACCTCTTATTGTAAAATAATCATTCTATTTTACCACAAAATACAATATGTTTAAATATAATCTATTTTGACACTTTTCGTCAAGTTGTCAAAATTAATTCATAAAACTTCCACAATACACATTTCCAGATTATCACATAAGTTCTTTTCAAATACCATTTTTTTCTATATATTTATATATTATGAATAAGAGATATAATAATTATAAAAAAATCATGTTATGTGAACTTATTGCTTCACTTCTTTTTTGTTTATTTAATATCAGTTTTAGTTTTGATATTTCTTTACTTGCTTTTCCAATTTCAATAGTTTTTACAGTTATTTTAGGATATCTTCATTTTATAAAATTAGTAAAAAAAGGTGATGGTTCATTTGCTCCTGCAGTTTCAAAAATGAACGAATATTTACCATACTTGAATCTTCTTGTTTTTATTTTACGCCGTGCAGGAAAAGAAGGTGTTCCTTATTTTGTTGATGTTATTCAAGTTATTTTGTGGGTAATTTTTACAGTTTCGGCATTTATTAATGGAAAATATTTAAAACAAAAAAATATTGAATTGATTTCTTCTGAATGGAGAATTAAACCTGTTTACAAAAAGTATAAAGGCTTTGGGAAAGTTATTTATGAACTTGTTGATTGGGTTGATGCAATTGTTTGGGCAATTTTTACTGTTTTGCTAGTTCAATTATTTGTTTTCCAATTGTACGAAATTCCTTCTGAATCTATGGTAGATACTTTTTTGGTAAAAGACAGAGTTATTGTTTCAAAATATGATTGTGGTCCAAAATTTCCATTAACTGATGTTGGATTACCTACTATTAAAAAATACAAAAAAGGTGATGTTGTTGTTCTTAGAAATCCACATTATAGAATTGACAGAAAATCTGAAGTAAAAACAGTTGTTTCTCAAATTATTTCTATGCTCACACTTACTACTGTAAATTTAAATACAGATGAAAATGGTCAATTAAAAGCGGATCCTCTTGTAAAACGAATTGTGGGACAACCTGGAGAGCAACTTGTGATGCAAGATGGAGTTTTGTATTACAGAACTAAAGAGGATAATACATTTATACCTTCTAAAACGGATGAAAAATTTGCAAATTGGGATTTAAATACTTTAAGTCCAAAAATTAAACAAAAAATTGAATATTTCCCAATTACACAACAAGAATATGAAATTATGTTAGATTTTGAACAACAACGCCGTGATTATGATTTAAATGTTGCAGAATTCAAAGTAAAAGAAATTGTAAACAGTCTTTATAAATTGCGTGATGATTCAAAATTACAAGGAAATTTTGAAATTACAAATTTATTTGAATACGAACTTTTTAATAATGTTCAAAATATTGCACAAAACATTTTAATGCAAAAAGGTGGCGTTGAATGGTTTGAACAATTTTTGCTTTCTTGGATTCCTTCAAAAAATGTTGCAAAAGATATTTATGCAGAATCAAATTACAAACTTAATGTAATGTCAAAAGTTACTTTTGGAAATTTAGTTTTAAGATATGCTCAATTAATAAAAAATGAAGTTTCTGTTTCATCTTGGGCAAGTGATGTTGTATTGTCTGAAAATTTAGATTTGGCAAATAAATTAAATTGGTATATTCAAGGTTTGTTAGATGTAAGAAATATGCCTGTTTTCCCAGCAAATGACGCAGAAGGCAATCCTCAGTACTTACCTGAAAAATGTTTCTTTATGATGGGAGACAACAGATTTAATTCTTTAGATTTACGCCACTCAATGGAACAAACTAAAAA
>JAGARY010000105.1 GCA_017622055.1 Treponema sp.
TAGAGTAATCTTAACAGTACCAATGAATAAAAGAATGAGCATTTGGGGAAATACAGCATCAAAGAAACCAATTGAAGGTGCCGACAAAGATACATTGGAAGAATTAGAATTGTAATATACAAAAATATATATTATTTTTTCTTGTAAAATGGGTTGAATTATTCAACCCATTTTTTTTATAATATCAATATTTTTGAGGCATATATGAAAGAAATACAAGAAAATAATATTCAAGAATTTAAAGATTTTATATCAAATCATCAATACTTTTACGTAATTGGACACAAAGAACCTGATGGAGACTGTATTGCTTCTTGTCTTGGAATTGCTGATATTTTAAAAAAATCAAATAAAGAATATAAATTACTTTCTGCAGGACCATTTAAAAGACCTGAAATTAAAAAATTTGAAAAACAATTTTCCAATAAAACTGATTTTTTAGATAATAAAGATAGAGAAATTACAGGATTAATTATTCTTGATTGTTCGGAACTGTCTAGATTGGGAGAAATAGACGGAGATTTATCTGATTTAGATATTTTTGTAATAGATCATCACAAAACAAGTAATCTACCAGAAAATGCAAAAGGTTTTATTAATCCAGAAGCACCTGCTTGTGCTTACCTTGTTCAAATTTTCTACGAAAAAATTCTTGGTAAAATTCCATTAAAACTGGCAAATATTTTATTTTTTGGCTTATCAACAGATACTGGATATTTTAGATTTTTATCACAAGATTCTGCAGAAGTTTTTATGGCTGCAGCTAGATTAGTTTCTTATGGAGTAGAACCAAGAATGATTTATAACGAAATAAATTCGGGAAAACCCTACTCCACTCGCCAACTTCTTGGTGTTCTGCTTTCAAAAGCAGAACGATATTTAGACGGAAAATTAGTAATTACATACGAAACATTAGAAGATACAAAAAAATATGGTTCTGAGGGCCGTGATTCAGATGCATTATATCAACTTTTACTTTCTTCCCAAGATGTAGAAGCCGCAGTTTTCTTAAGACAAGATACAATTTCAACTTGTACAGGAGGCTTTAGAAGTGTTGATAAAATTGATGTTTCTCAGGTTGCTGCAAAATTTGGGGGCGGTGGACATAAAAATGCTTCGGGTATGAGTACAGATGGCAAAATAGAAAACTTAATTCCTTTGATTGTAAAAGAATTTGCAAAAATAATTTAAAAACACAAACTCACTTGGCACACTTTTTGCTTATAAAGACATAGGGTGTTTTACCTATTTTTCAAAAAGTCCATAACGGATGCCAAGGAGTTATTATGAGAAAATTCAATTTAAATCTTATCCCTGACATGCTTCAAAAAAACGAAGTAACACGAAAAGAAGCCTTAAACTTATTATGTGAATTCATTCTAAGTGATAAACCTGTGTTTGGCTTAATCAAATTTGATGAAGATTTTGTGAGTGAATTAATTTTAAGAATTCTAGAACGAGGTACTGTAATTTTTGATTCATTTAATCCAGAAAGTGGAAGTTTTTATACCTATTTTTTCAAATATGTTCAAAGTGTAAAATTTCATCTGCTAAAAGAACTTTCAATTAATGAATTAAAATATAAACATGTGGTGGAATTATCAAAAGAAGATTTGTATATTTCTGATACAAACTGTACATATTACCCTATTAAATCTATGATTAAAAACGAAGAAAAAAACATAGATGAAATATTAAATAAAAGTGACATATATCCAAAAGATTTTCTTAAATTAATAAAAAAACA
>JAGARY010000106.1 GCA_017622055.1 Treponema sp.
AATATATTAACAAAATTTAGAATATGCTTTATAATAGGTTGATTTATTTTAAATAGTTTTTTATAGGAGCAAGTATGACATATTCGTATTTCCCAGGATGTACGCTCAAGAACAAAGCAATTGATCTTGACAAATATGCGCGCGTTTCTGCGGAAGCATTAGGTTTCACACTTGAAGAAATTCCAGATTGGCAATGCTGTGGTGGAGAATATCCAATGGGCAAAGATGAAATTGCATCTAAACTTTCATCTGTTCGCGCTTTGGCTTCTGCTAAAGATGCTGGTCAAGAATTAGTAACACTTTGTTCTGCATGTTACAACGTTCTTAAACAAGTTAACAACGATGTACAAACAGACGAAACTGTTGATTTCAAGGTGAATAATTATCTTAAAGAAGATAATATTGAGTATCATGGAGAAACAAAAGTTGTTCATTACTTAGAAATTCTTCGTGATGTTGTTGGTTGGGACAATGTAAAAAAAGCTGTTAAAAATCCATTTACTGGTAAAAAAATTGGAGCTTATTACGGTTGTCTTCTTCTCCGTCCTGGAAACGTTCTCCAGCTTGATGATCCAGAAAATCCTCAATTAATTGAAGATTTTATTAAAGCTATTGGCGGAACTCCAGTAATTTATTCTCAAAGAAATGAATGTTGTGGTGCTTACACAATGTTTGAGGATAGTTCAATTCCAGAAAATCGTTCTAAAAAGATTCTTGATAACGCAAAAGACATGGGTGCAGATTTCTTAGTTACTTCTTGTCCACTTTGTCGTTACAACCTCTTAAAAAACAATGGCGACAGCAATCTTGATGTAATTTACTTTACAGAATTATTAGCAGAAGCTCTTGGATTAAAGGAGGCTAAATAATCATGGAAAATAAATATATCAAAGAAATTATTTTGCAAAAAAGCGGTGTAAATCCAAAGAAATGTATGGTTTGTGGAAAATGTTCAGGAACATGTCCAAACTATGATTCAATGGAATATCACCCACATCAATTTGTTCAAATGGTAGAAAATGGGGATATTGAACCATTATTAAACTCAAAATCAATTTACGCTTGTTTAAGTTGTTTTGCTTGTTTAGAAAGATGTCCACGTCAAGTTGAACCAACAAAACTTATTGATGCTGTTAGACAAGTTGTAGAAGGAACAAGAGGTCCACATCACTTAGATCCAAACCAAGTTCCTGCACACCTTGATGATGATATGCCTCAACAGGCTATTGTTAGTGCTTTTAGAAAATATAAAAAATAGGAGTGATGTAGAAAAATGGAAAGAATTGGTGTTTTTGTATGTCACTGCGGTACTAATATTGCTGGCGTAGTTGACGTTGAAAAAGTAGCTGAAGAACTTGGAAAAGTTGATGGTGTTGTTTATTCAACTCATTATACATACATGTGTTCATCAGCTGGACAAAAGATGATTGAAGATCACATCAAAGACGACAAATTAACTGGTGTTGTTCTTTGTTCTTGTTCTCCACGTATGCACGAAAAAACATTCCGTGCTTGTGCAGAAAGAGCTGGTCTTAACCCTTATAAAGTTGAAGTTGCAAACATTCGTGAACAAACATCTTGGGTTTTAAAAGATGTAAACGAAGCAACAGAAAAAGCAATTGCACTTGGTAAAGCTGCTATTGCAAAATCAATTTTGGATACACCTCTTACAGAAGGTGAAACTCCTGTAACAAAAAGAGCTCTTGTTATTGGTGGTGGTATTGCTGGTATTACTGCTGCATTGGATATTGCAGACGCAGGATTCCCAGTTGACATTGTAGAAAAGAAACCAACTGTTGGTGGAAAAATGGCAATGTTAGACAAGACATTCCCTACTTTGGACTGTGCATCTTGTATTGTTACACCAAAAATGACAGAAGTTAGCCAAAATCCTAACATTCGCATTTTGTCTTACAGCGAAGTTGTAGGTGTTTCTGGTTATATTGGAAACTTCTCTATTGATATCAAACGCCACGCTCGTTTTGTTGATGAAACAAAATGTACAGGTTGTGGTGAATGTATTGAAAAATGTCCAAACAAAAAAGTTCCAAATGACTTTAACTTAAACTTGGACACAAAAAAAGCAATCTATATTCCTTTTGCTCAAGCAGTTCCAAAAGTTGCAACAATTGATGAAAACTATTGTTTGCACATGAAAGGACTTAAAAACGGTAAAGATAACGTTTGTGGATTCTGTCAAAAAGCTTGTGGCGTAGGTGCTATCAACTTTGACATGAAAGACGAAGTTATTACAGAAAAATATGGTGCAATCATCGTAGCAACTGGTTACAATCCAATTGACTTAAACAAATTTGATGAATTTGCATACAACACAAGTCCAGATGTTGTTTCATCTTTGGAATTTGAAAGACTTTGTAATGCTTCAGGACCAACAAATGGGCACCTTCGTCGTCCATCAGACGGAAAAGAACCTAAAAATATTGTATTTGTTCAGTGTGTTGGTAGCCGTTGTGCTGCAGGTGCTGAAAAAGGACACGAATACTGTTCAAAAGTTTGTTGTATGTATACAGCAAAACACGCAATTCTAACTCGTGACCACTATCCAGATACAAATTGTTACGTTTTCACAATTGATGTTCGTACTCCTGGTAAAAACTTTGATGAATTCTATCGTCGTGCAGTTGAACAATATGGTGTTCACTACATTAAAGGTATGGTAGGAAAAGTTACACCACAGGCAGACGGAACTTTAGATGTTCAAGGTTCAGACTTAATTTTGAACAAACAAGTTCATATTAAAGCAGATATGGTTGTTCTTGCTGCTTCAATTGAAGCTGACAAATCTGCTCGTCCTCTTGCAACAATGCTTACAACTTCAATGGATAACAACGACTTCTTCTTAGAAGCTCACGCAAAACTCCGTCCAGTTGAATCACCAACAGCAGGTATTTTCTTAGCTGGTTGTTGTCAAGGACCAAAAGATATTCCAGAAACTGTTGCTCAATCATCTGGTGCTGCTGCAAAGGCAATTTGTTTGTTAGTTAAAGACAAACTTAAAAATAACCCTTGTACTTCAAGTCCAAATGAAAATATGTGTAATGGTTGTGGAGCTTGTGCTAATGTTTGTCCTTACGGTGCAATTTCTTACATTGAAAAAGATTTCCGTGGTCCAAACAGAACTACAATTACAAGACGCGTATCTCAAGTAAATACAGCAATGTGTCAAGGATGTGGTGCTTGTACAGTTGCTTGTCCTAGTGGTGCTATGGATTTACTTGGATTTAGTAATAAACAAATTATGGCGGAGGTTGATTCAGTTCTTTAATCACTTTTGATTAAAAATTGAAGAAAATGATTATGAGTGAAAATAAAAACTGGACACCTAAAATCGTAGCTTTCTGCTGTAACTGGTGTTCTTATGCAGGTGCAGATTTGGCTGGAAATAACCGCCTTGAATATCCTGCAAATGTAAAAATTATCCGCATTCCA
>JAGARY010000107.1 GCA_017622055.1 Treponema sp.
AAAATAATCAGTTTTCAATTTCTTACAGTGTGTCAAAAGATGGAAAAAATTGGGAGAGCGTAAAAAGCTTTAATTCTTCGGAAAATCTTTTAAATCCATTTATTCCAGTGTTAATTCCGTTGAAAAAATATGGTGGAAATCTACTTGTTTTTCAGGCTCAATATTTGAATCAAGAAACTCAAAGATTAACGTATCAACTTTATGGTTCGTTTTCAAAAGATTTAGATTCTTGGTCAAAACCTGTTTTACTTACGGGGCCAAAATCTTTACTAAAAAATGAACAAAGAGATTTTTCTTATTTTCAAAACCAAAGACCCTTTTTGTATGAATTTAATGATGAAATCTATTTGTCTTGGGAACGCACAGATACAATAAATTCTTCAATTTGGGTTTCAAAAATCAATATAGGGCATAATTTTGAATTAACAGAAATAGATGCATCTTCATTGAATCAACTTTCGGAAAGTGGAAGTGCCAGTAACGGAATTTTATTTTCTTATAATGATAAATTGTACATAGTTTGGTTTGACACACGAACTGGACGAGATTCTGTATATTTGGCAGAACAAAATGGAAATTATTGGGAAGAACAAACTCTTGCGGAAAATAAAAATTCAAACACCTTTGCTTATCCTTTAATTTTGCATAATTCTACAAAAAATACAGATACTTTGGCATTTGCTTGGCAACAGTCTCAAAAATCAAAAAATTCAATTTCTGTTTTGTTGCCAGATACATCGGTAAAAAATCCGTCTATTGTTTTAAAATCGCCAAGAAAAAAAAGAGCAAAAGAAAAAAATATTACAGCAACAATAAAGTTTCCAGAAGATTCTTCTCAAATTGCAGGTTATTCTTACACTTGGCAAAAAGATGAATCACAAGAACCTGCAAACCAAATCAAAAAATTTACAAAAGATAATACTTTAAAATTAAAAGCTCCAGAAGATGGAAAATATTATTTAAGTGTAAAAGTTGCAGATTACGCTGGAAACTGGTCTAATGCAGAAACTTTAGAATATCACTTAGATTTAACGCCACCAAAGGTTCCAACTCAAATTATTACAAAAAATGATAGATTCAAAATGGCAATGAGCAACACTTTTAATGTAAGTTGGGAAGCTTCTGAAGATGATGATGTTGTAGGATACACTTATACTCTTGAATATTTAGGTAGCGTTCCAAAAAAATTATTTCATAGCAAACGTCATCCACTAAAACTAAATCAAAAAACTATAAATCAAGAAGTTGAAAAACTTTTTTCACGTTACGAAAAAAACAAAAATAAAAATAGAAAACTTTCTGCAAAAAATACAATTAGAGGTACAAAATCTCAAAGATATTATAATTTGAAAAACGGAGTTTATGCTTTTTCTGTTGCTGCGGTAGATACAGTTGGAAATATTGGAAATTCAAAAACAGAACTTATAATTTTGAATAAATTTGAACCAAGTACATACATTTCTTCAATTTCTCAATTTACAGACGAAATGGGGGGAACAACTTTAACAATTAACGGTGGCGGTTTTACTTACGACGGAACAATCAGTAAAATTTACATTGACCAAGACGG
>JAGARY010000108.1 GCA_017622055.1 Treponema sp.
GTTGTATCTGTTAAGTCACGCATGGCATCTGCATCTAAATACAAAGTGTATGGGTCTCCAATGGCATTGAGCATTCCTTTTAATGCACCTTCATACAAGATTTTTGGATCAATTTCTTCTACGTAATTCTGCTGAACAAAATCAAAAACAGAATTAATAGTTTTCATATATTTGTAGCTTTGAAGCTTTTTGTCGTTAGTTAATGTGTCTGAATAACACTGTGAAAAACAGAATATAAAGAAAACACTTGTAATTATTTTACGGAATAGATTTTTTTTCATTTTAACTCCCATTTTTATAAATACGTCCGGTCAAGGGACACGACCTTCAAGCCCTTGACTCGGCCGTTTTTAGGGTTTGTATTAAACCCTAAATCAAAATTTACCCAAAAGTTACATTCCAATTCTTCCAGAAAAACTTAAAGATAAAGTTCTTTTATCAATATATTCTAAATCACCACCAACAGGAATTCCAGTGGCAAGTCTAGAAATTTTTACTTGGTCGCCAACTTGTTCTTGAATAATTTTTTTTACGTAAAGAGCAGTTGTGTCACCTTCTACAGTTGGATTTGTGGCAATAATCACTTCTTTTGTATTTAAAGTTTTTATGCGATTTATTAATTGGGGAATTGCCAGTTGCGAAGGTCCAATTCCTTCAAGAGGTTTTATCAAACCACCCAAAACTTGGTAAAGCCCTTTGTATTCTCCGTGAGATTCAATTGTAGAAACATCTTGTGAATGTTCAACTACACAAATAATGGAAGAATCTCGCAATGGACTTGAACAAATTCCGCATGGATCACCTTCTGTCCAAACGCCACACACAGAACATGGTTTGATTTTTTCTTGAATTGAACCAAGGTTTTGGGAAAATTTGTGAATGTATGCCGAATCTTGTTTTAAAACCCAGTTTACCATTCTGATTGCACTTTTTTTTCCAATGCCAGGAAGACGAGAAAAATTACTTACAAGTTCATCAAAAGCGTTCAATTGTAAACCTTCTACAAAAATTATAATCCAAACTGACTTAAGTCCATGCCACCCAAACCGCCTAATCCACCTAACAAAGATGATGATTTGGCTTTGATTTGTTCTTGAACATTTTCCATTGCATTTTTGTGTGCCGCAACAATCAAATCTTGAAGCATTTGAACATCGCGATTATCAACACAAATTGGATCTAATTTTATATCTATCATTTCAAACTGACCATTCATTGTAACAACAACCATTTTTCCGCCAGAAGAACCTTCAACACGAATTGAAGCAAGTTCTTCCTTTAGCTTTTCTGTTTGTTCTTTAATAGCCTGAGTGTTTTTTAATAAATCAAATGGATTCATTTATACTACCGTCCCTCTAAAAACGTCCACAAGAATTTTTACCTGCAAAGGAAATTCTCTTGTTTCATTTATATTTTGATTTTGTACTTCCTGTAATTTAACATTGAAATACATATTTTTTCCACAAATTTTAGAAATTTCTTCACTTATTAAATGTTTGTTTTTTTGCAAAATTGAATAATCTAAATTCGATTCAATTGTAGTTTCAACACCACCGTCCGAAATTTCCCACAAACCAGTTTTTTCTAAAACCGCAACAATAAATCCTTTTTCCACAGAAAGTGTTGCAGTAACGTTTCCTCTAAGTTGTGCAATAGAAATTGTTCTTCCATCTGGCAAAGTAAAAGTTTCTTCTGTTTGAGCCGCAGCCCCTTGTGTTTGCCCCGCAAAATTATTTCCAAATGATCCGAATGAACCAAAAGAATTTCCACCAGCTTCAGCCGAATTTTCATAAGAGTCTAAAACTTGATTTTCGTATTCTTCTGCAGAATATGAATCTTCTTCTGGAGGAGTTTCTGTATCTAGCCATTCGTCATCTGCGCCATCCACTGTTTGTTCAGGCGGCAGTGAACCGCCATTATAAAAAGGGTGGCTTGAATTTCCTTCTGTTACACCAAAAGAATTGGAACTTGGAGGTGCAAAACCTTCACCACTGCCCCCAACTCCAGATTCTCGTTCCATAGAATCTAACATAGAAAGCCGAGGAAGCCCGTTTGGAATTCCCCCTGTTTTTTGTGGCTCACTTTGAGTTTGTTCAGCAATTGGAGCCTGAGCAAAACTTTGGACATTTTGTGTTCCAGCATCTCCTGCACCAAATCCGCCAAAAGCAGCACCTGTGTTACCAAATTGATTTGCTGCCACAGATTTTTGCACAGAAGCGTTTTGAGCAAATCCACTTTGTCCTTGTGGCATTCCACTTTGCACAGGAAGATTTTGCATAGCAGGCATCAACAAGGCCTGAGCCGCATCAATTGCTTTTTTTACTTCCATGTTAGAAACATATTGAGAAACCCAACAAAGTCTGCTAAATGCAAGTTCAACTTCATATCTTGGAGAAAGTGAATATCGAATATCTTTAAAAAGTTGCAAGAAAATGCTCAAAGCACGCTCAATTTGAATTTGATTCCATGCTTGCAAAACAACACCACTGTATCGCTCTACAGAATTTCCTAAGAGAGCTTCTTTTTTAATTCCAGATTTTATGAGCAACAAAGAACGCAAATAATCTGCTGCGTTGGAAATTAATTGTTCAATTGAAACACCATTTTGCAAAAATTCATCAAGAAGATTCAAAACAACATCAGTTTTTGCAGAAACACATGCTTCAAAAACTGAATTAAGACGGTCAATTCCAACAAGTCCTAATTTATCTTTAATTTTGTCGTAAGTAATGTGACCATCGCTAAAAGCAACAACTTGGTCAAACAAAGTATATGCATCTCGCATTGAACCAGTTGATTCACGAGCAATCCAGAACAATGCTTCGTCATCTGCTTGAATATTTAATTCAGCAGCCGCTTCCGCCAAACAATTTTTTACTTTTTCAATTGCAACAAGTCTAAAATTAAATTGCTGACATCTAGATTTTATTGTGGCAGGAACTTTTTGAAGTTCTGTTGTGGCAAAAACAAAAATAACGTGAGCAGGAGGTTCTTCTATAGTTTTTAAAAGTGCATTAAATGAACTTTGAGAAAGCATGTGAACTTCGTCAATAATGTAAATTTTATATCTACAATTTGAAGGAGGAAACATAACTTCTTCTTTTATTTGGCGAATATTATCTACACCTGTGTTTGATGCACCGTCAATTTCAATTACATCAAGAGATGAACCTTTTGTAATTTCTACACAATTGGAACAAGTTCCGCAAGGACAATCAGTTGGACCATTTGCACAGTTCAAGGCTTTTGCTAAAATTCTTGCAGATGAAGTTTTTCCACATCCACGAGGCCCAGAAAACAAATAAGCGTGGGCAATTTTTCCAGATGTAATAGATTTTTTTAATGTTTCAGCGACAAACTCCTGACCAACCAAATTGTCAAAAGTTTGAGGTCGCCGTCTGGTTGCTGTTACTTCGTACGACATATCACTAAATTATAGTATTAAAAAAGGAAAGTGAAAAGCATTTAATACCTTATTTAATTTTTTTAACGGTTTTCTATTGAACACCGGCCGCCAGCGGCACATTTAGTAAGATAACCTAAAAAATGCAGTGCATTTTTTTTTAACGGTTTCCTATTGAACAAGGGCAACCAGTTGCCCTACACAGGTGGTCAACCTAAAAATTGCTTTGGCAATAAATAATAAAACCGCTATCCGTTCTAACACTAGAATAGATAGCGGTTTTTTGTTGGCATTTGCCTACAAATTGTTTACAGATTTTTGTTACTTTTTATTCTTCCTGCGAATAGATGAACTTCTCTATTTCCTTCGCTCCGTCAACCACATGGCGGGCAAATTCCTTGCCGGAGAGCGACTTAATCAGCGAATCAGGAGCGGCCTGTAATGACCGGATGAACACATCCAGAGCTTCTTTGTGCTGACTTTCGGTGTCTAATGTCATTTATTTCCTCCTCTTCTCATTTTCGGATTATTTCAGCCGTTTGTAAAGAGTTAAAGAATTTTATTCATTTTCACCTAAAGCAGAAGGTTTATGAGATAAG
The DNA here is from genome assembly GCA_017622055.1 of Treponema sp. Lineage (GTDB taxonomy): Bacteria > Spirochaetota > Spirochaetia > Treponematales > Treponemataceae > Treponema_D. The sequence goes on from JAGARY010000108.1 coordinate 4,003, forward strand.
GAATCTTCACGCCGAATTTAATTTTTAACACCAGCAGAATTATCCTCACCGCTATGAACAATAATAGAATCAGAACTGCCAGAGATATTATTTTCGCCCGGATTTTGAGCTTCGTCTCGTATTCGCTCAATTTCTCCGAGTATTCGCTCAACTTCTGATTCGTATTGCTCAAACAGGTATTCAACCCGTTCAACTCCGTCTGTAATTCCTCTACTTGTCTTGATGATATTTGCAATTCTCTCTCTGCTATCAGCAACTGTTCCGTCAAGTGCCGTGACTGTTGCTTCAAGCCGTCCAGCAGCGAGTGAATTTCCGCTGACAACAGTTTGAGCGTCGGCTCGGAGTTTTCCGCATGTACAGCAGTCGGAAAAAAGAACACTGACGCCAAAAAGAAAAACAAAAGACAAAATGATTTTCGCATAGTTACATCTCCTCATAAAAAACCTCTTATTTCTTGCGCAAACCGCCCAAAAGCCGCTCACGGCTTCTCAGGGCGATTTTCGCGCCGTCCTGTGTAATTCCGTTCTGCTCGAACACGATAAAGTCATTGTTGAGACTTCCAAGATAGATGGCCACATGACCAAATTTGTTAGTTCCGCTTTCATCCCAGACAAGAACATCGCCAGGAACAAAAGACTTGTTCGTGATTTTTGAGAAGTATTTCTTCTCCAGTGGCATTTTGTTGTAATCGAGGTACAAATCTTTTGCACCGCCGCTTGTAGCGCATGAGCCTGTGTGTTCAGGAATTCCGAGAACATCAAGCGCATACTGGCGGAACAAATCAACGCATTGTGCGCCGAAAACTCCGTCATAATCGACTTTCTTCCCAGTGTTTTTCTTCACGAATTCTTCAATCGTCATTTCTGCCCTCCCTGGCGCTCATACACACGCCGAATCCTTACCAGCTCGCGGATTATTTCCTCGACCCAGTTGCACATCCGATGATTGAACTCTGCCGTCTTAAATTCATTGCGCACACCCATGCTGTAGACAAGCGAGCAGATTTTTCTTTGCTTGGTGCTGATGTATTCCTCTGAATCCTCGATGTGATTGAATGTTATCCACCGCACAAACTCATCGTATGCGACCTCAAGAATGTATTTCGTAAAGTAACCGTCATAAAGCAAATCAGGCGTTACCTGCTTGATTTTTGACACAAGCCCCATCAAGTAGACATGGGTAAAATCACACTGCTCGCGGATTATCGCCCGCTCTGTATCAGATGCGGATCTTGCACGCCCCACCTGAATATGCTTTGTCCTTATACGAATCATCCCGGTTTTTATCATCACGACGATAATCAAAAGCACAAGAATTATGCTGATGATTGTCTGCAAGGCATTCGCACTTGTCAGAACATTCGATATTGCTTCCCACATTGTATTTTCCTCATAAAAAAAGCCAGGACCGACGGAAACTCTTAAGGATTCCGGCAATCCTGGCTTATAGTGTAATTTAGTTTATTTTTCTGAGCGGATACTAAGCGAGCAATTTCTCAAGCTCGTTTATTTCTGCCCGCCATGCCTGGCGTTCTGCAATCTGCTCTGCATACTCCTTTGCGGTCGCACTGCCCTCCGCGATTTTTGCGGCGATGTAGTCAGTTTCGGCGAGCTTCGCTTTCAGCTGGCGGATTCTCACCTCAGCATCATCACGCTGTTTTTCTTCATCAGTTTTTCCGATGAAGATTTTTCCGTCAATAATCCGGGCAAGGCTTCCTGCAGCCTCAAACTCCTCGTCTGAAATCTCCATCTCAGCCTTGCCGATTCCGTCCATTGTCTTCATCGCTTCCATGTCGGTATGATGAATGACAGCTCCATTTTTTCTTGCAAGATATACCATGCTTGCCTCCTCGTTTTCTATGCGCTCCGGCAAACGCATGGTTTTCTTTTTACGCGCTCATCTGAGCGTGGTTATATATGAAAAGCTCATTGTAGAGCTTATCCATTCTTTTTATCTTGTAATAAGCATCAAAACGCTTTCGGAAACAAC
>JAGARY010000109.1 GCA_017622055.1 Treponema sp.
AAAAGTTTAACAAATTTTTTTGCAGATGCTTTTGTTATTTCTTTGCCAATTATGGGAAATTTATTAATGATTACTTTGTGCATGGGCTTGTTATCAAAAGCGGCTCCTCAAATGAATCTTTTATCTGAAGGTTTTCCAATTATGATTTTGGTTGGTTTTGTTGTAATTTTAATGTCTCTTCCAGCGTTGATTAATTTTTTCTCAAAATCATTCTATCAAGGTTTTTTAATGTTGGAAAAATTTTTTATTTCATTTTCGGGAGGTATTAGGTAATGGCTGCTGAAGATGAAGGAAGAACCGAGGAACCTTCGGAATACAAACTGGAAAAAGCTAGAAAAGAAGGGCGTGTTGCAAAAAGTGCAGAAGTTAGTAGTGCTTTAGTGCTTTTATTTTGTGTTCTTGTTTTAGTTTTTTTGGGTAATTGGATTTTAAATGAATTGATTACTGCATTTAAATTTTATTTTTCAATTGCAATGGATGGTGATTTTACGTCTCCTTCTGTTATTTATATGTTTTTTAATGTTTTATTAAAATGTATTATTCCTGTTGGTGCAGTGGCTATAGTTGCTGGATTTTTAGGAAATATTGTTCAAACAAAAGGAATTATATTTAGTTTAAAACCTATTGAACCAAAATTTTCAAAAATTGTTCCAAAAGTTGGTGAGTATTTTAAGAAAACTATTTTTTCTGGAAAGGGATTATTTAATATTGCAAAATCAATAATCAAAATTGTGATTATTGCAGTTGTTGGATACATTTTTATTAAAAAGAATATTCCAACATTAATTCAAGTTATTGATAATGGGCAAATTACAGAAGCAATCAGAAAAATTGCTTCGATGTGTGCTCAAATTTTAATTGTTGTAGCTGTTATTTTCTTAGTTTTGGCAATTCCTGATTACTTTGTTATAAAACGAGAATTTATGGAAGAAATGAAAATGACAAAGCAAGAAGTAAAAGAAGAATATAAAGAAATGGAAGGAGATCCTGAAGTAAAAGGACGATTAAAGCAAATGCAGCAGCAACTTTTGTCTAGTGATGTTAGGCGTGCAGTTGCAGAATCTGATGTTGTTATTACAAACCCAACTCACTTTGCTGTTGCTTTAAAATATGATCAAGCAAAAACCGATTCTCCAATGGTAAATGCAAAGGGAGAAGATCAAATTGCTCAAACAATTAAACAAATTGCACGGGATAATAACATTCCTATTGTAGAAAATCGTCCAGTTGCAAGAGAATTGTATACAAATCTTAAAGTTGGTGATATAATACCACAGATATACTTTAATGTTATTGCGACTATTTATAGTCAATTAGATAAATTTAAAAATAAATAAAACTTGCTGGGTGGGGACTTATGGCAAATGAAAAAAGGGGAAGCATAGTTGATGCACTTCAACGTAATATTGTACCAGTTGCAATTGTTGTTGTTGTAATTCTTTTATTTATTCCACTACCAAAAATTCTTATAGATTTACTTATGATAGTGAATCTTGCTTTCTCATTTATAATTTTGCTTGCCGTAATTAATACACCTCGGGCTTCAGATTTTCAAACCTTCCCTAGAATTATTCTTTTTCAAACTGTATTTGGAATTGGGATTAATATTTCATCTACTCGTTTAATTTTATTAAATAAAGCGTCGGCTACTGGTGTTTCTAGTGAACAAAGTGCAATGGTTCAAGCTTTTGCAAACATTGTTTGTGGTGATAACATTGTTATTGGATTTATTATCTTTATTATTTTAGTAATTGTTCAAGTTCTTGTTATTACAAAAGGTGCTGGAAGAGTTTCTGAAGTTGCTGCACGTTTTAGTTTGGATTCAATGAGTCAAAAGTTTTTTGATGTTGATAACAGATTAAACAGTGGAGCAATTGATGATCAAGAAGCTATGAGATTAAAAGATGCAATTCGTAGAGAAATTGACTTTTATTCTAATATGGATGGTGCGTCAAAATTCGTTTCTGGAAACGTAAAATTTGGTATTGTTGTAAACCTTATTGGTGGATTTATTATGGGAATGGTTTACAATAATATGAGTTTTTCTGATGCTCTTCAAGTTTATTCAATTTTGACAATTGGTGACGGATTAATTTCACAATTGCCATCATTAATCATTTCTTTTGCAACAGGTTTATTAGTTACTGGAACTAAATCTGATGAAACATTTGACGAACAACTAAAATCAGATTTTACAAGATCTGGATATATTTATGTTATTGTTGGAATTGTTCTTGCTGTTTCAGGATTAGTTTTAAGAACAGGAACTCAATTCCTATTAATTCCTCTTGGTGCGTTGTTTGTATTTATTGGATTAAAACTTTCAAAGGAAAAAGAAAAAGAGCAAATTAGGCTTCAAAATGAAAAAAATAAACCTCAAGAAAATAAAAAGCCACAAGATACAGAAAAGGTTGTTATGCTTGAACCTTTATCACTTGAAATGGGATATGCTTTACTTCCATTGGTTCAAGAAAAAGGTGCCGAATTAGTTGAGCGTATTGCAAAAATTCGTTCTCAAGCCAGACGAGATATGGGCTTTGATATTCCGCAATTACGTATTCGTGATGATATGACTTTAGATCCAAATGATTATAGTTTTAAAATTGATGGAATTGAAGTTGGTAGGGCAAATGTAAAAATTGGGTATGTAATGTGTATGAATCCAGGTTCTGTTGTTGAACCAATTAAAGGTGAAATCACAAAAGATCCTGCTTTTGGAATGGAAGCAATTTGGTTGCCAGAATCACAAAGGTCAGAAGCGGAAGAGGCAGGATACATTGTTGCAGATGTTCCAAATTTAATTGCAACTCATATTACAGAAATTGTAAAAGCTCATGCTGCACAAATGTTAGACAGACAATCTGTTTCTGAAATTATTGATAAAGTTAAAGAGAAATATCCAGTTTTAGTTTCTGACGTATTAGACAATGCTAAGGTTTCTTATGGAATGATAGAAAAAGTATTTAAAAATCTGTTATCAGAAAGAGTTTCTATTAGAAACTATAAATTAATTTTGGAAACTTTAGGAAATTATGCTCCAATTACTCAAAATATTTGGGATTTAACAGCAAAAGTTCGGGAAGCATTAGGTTTGCAAATTTGTTTTCAATATGTGGATGCTTCAGAAAAGAAATTAAGAGTTATTCGGCTTT
>JAGARY010000011.1 GCA_017622055.1 Treponema sp.
TGTGTTTGTGAATATTCTTGTAATAATGATTGTTGTTTATCTTCTTCAATTTCTTGTATTTCAATTTCTAATTCTTTCTTTCGTTCAATTAATTGTTCTTTTTCTCGTTCTTTTTCTTTCATTTTATCTTCACAATATATTTCTAATTGGAATATTGAATTTTATTCAGGATTTACTGATGTTACTACAAATTTTGGTGAAATTGATAAGAATAAATTTTTATTGCCAAATAATTTCCCTGATGATGAAGTTTTGCAAATTTTTGTAAGTGGAACATATAACGGTTTTGATTATGGACAAACTTTAACTTGGACTTTGAAGAAGGAGAATTAATATATGAAAAACAAATTAATTTTTATTTTATGGTTATTAATGTTTAGTTTTTTTTCTTGTGATTTTGGAATAAAAGAAAATGAAGAAACAAATTCAAAAGAATATTTTACTGTAAAAGGAAGTTGTTCAATACAAGGTGCAATTCCTTCCGATTTATTCCCTGAAAAATCAATAAAACAAAATGCACAAAGAACTGTTGTTCCAAAAATAGAAATAGGTGAAATAACTGTAAGTTTTGAATCTGAAACTGGGGATACAAAATCTGCAGAAGTTGTAAATAAAGATTTTGAAATAGAACTTCCTCCTGGTAAATGGACTGTAAAAGCCCAAGGAAAAAAATCTGATGATGTAATTATAGAAAGTGAAAGTTGCCAAATTGAACTACCTGCAGAAAACACAAATGTGAAATTAGTTTTAAAACCTACACAAAGTGACACAGAAAAAGGAACTTTTAAATTTTCATTTGGCATGGAAACTACTAAAGTTTCTAGAATGAAGTATACATATAAAAAAAATGGGGATACAGAACCACAGTCTGCTACAATAGTTAATTTTTCCGCCCCAATAAATAAAGAGCTTTCTTCTGGGGTATATACTTTTAGATTTGATTTTTATAGTGATAATGCTGATACAGACGAACTTCTTTATTCATTTACAGAAGTTGTAAATATTTTTGATGGGCTAACCACAGATACTTGGATTGGTGCGGGAGAGTACATAAAAGAAGGAGAGATTTGTATTACTGATAATATGATTAGTCAATTTGTATCTACCACAGTTTATGTTTCTAAAAATGGAGATGTTTTTAATTTGGGAACATTTTTTGAACCTGTAAAAACAATTCAACAAGCGGTAGATAAGGTAATTGCTATGCATGAGGTTACTGCTTCTACTGAGGGGAATCCTTATAAAATATTATTGTTAAGTGATATTTATACTCCATCTGATGATTCTTTTGAAAATATTAATAATGCCTTTGTAAATATTGATCCATCTTCTGATTCTGAAAACCCTCTTTATTTGACAATTTCAAAATGCGGTGAAGGAAACGCAACAATAAACGCAAACAGAACAGACTCTAATACAGGCCGTGTAATGTATATTGGAGAAAATGCAAATGTAACCCTAAAAAATTTAACTCTTAAAGGTGGGGCTCTTTTAGGTGAAAATGGTGGGGGAATATATTCAAAAGGAAATTGTAAACTTAATTCTTGTACAATTTCAGGGAACACAGCAAAGGTTCTTAGCGGCAGTGTGAAGGGTGGTGGTGTTTACATAGAAAGTGGTTCTTTTAAAATGGAAGGCTGCACAATAAGCGGCAATACTGCTGGCTCTGAAACTGCAAGCGCAAACGCTTTTGGTGGTGGAATATACGGGGCAAATGGAACTAAAATTGATATGAATGATACAACTATTTTTGGAAATAAAGTTGCTTCTGTAAATGATGTTGAGGGTGCAGGAGTTTATTTGTCTGGTGCAGAATTAACAATGCAGGAAAATTCAAAAATCTCTGGTAATAGTTGTGTTTTTGAAGAACCTGCATCTAGTTATGGTGGCGGAGTTTATATAAACAATTCTTCCACTTTTACAATGACTTGCGGTGAGATTTCTGAAAACTCTGCAAAATATGGTGGTGGGGTTTATGTTTCTGGTGGCAAATTTATAATGAATGGTGGAAGTATTTCTAACAACACTGTTACTGAAAACGGTAAGGGTAAGGGTGTTCATGTTGTAAAAAGCAATGATATAGATCCATTGTTTGAAATTTCGGGTGATGCATCTATTACAGAAGATAATGATGTTTATTTGGCAAACGAAACAACTATAACAGTTACAGGAAATCTTACATCAACAGATACAGTTGCTACTATTACGCCAAATGTATATAGCACAACTCGGCAAGTGCTTGTACCTGATAGTGGAGAAATTTTTACTGATAAAATTGTAAACAGATTCTTAGTAACTCAAGAGAATGGTAATGAATGGTATGTAACTGTAAATGGTAATTTACAAAACATGGAAAGAGATGCTAATGACTACTATTTAGGTAGAGAGCCAAGTGACAAGGTTACAACTTCTGAGACTGTAACTACAGATGATGGCGATGTTGAATTGACAAAAGTAAGTTGTTCAATTGAAAGTTATGACAATATGCTTTGGATTGCTCATGAACTAAAAACTAGCACAATACATAAATTTGATATAACACTTACTAATGATATTGAAATTCCAAGTGGAAAGTGGATTTCGCCATTAGATGTTACAAAGGCTTCTACAATAGATGGGCAAGGGCATTCTATCATATTTAATGGTGGAAGTGGTCTTTTTGACAGATTTCACGGAGGTTCAATTGAAAATCTTGTGTTAGAAGGAACAATTAATACTAACTCAGATAAGGATCATTTTAGTGGTCAATGTGGTGTTGGTGTTTTAGCAGGAAGTGCTTATCAAACTACAATTAAGAATGTTGTATCAACAGTAGATGTTGTAGATACTGGAAATGGATCTGTAGGAGGATTAATAGGTTACTTTGGTGGTAACATCGAAGGGCAACCTGGTTCATTTATTCAAAATTGTGCTGTTTATGCAAATATTAAAAGTACAAAAGGGACTGTTGGAGGGCTTGTAGGAGGTACTTGGTCTGGACATCAATGTTGGCAAATCAACAATTGTATTTATAAAGGTAATGTAACCGGAGGAACAGATCAAGGTGTAGGAGCGATTATAGGAACTCATAATACTGGACGAACATCTACTTTTAAAGATACTTGGTATTGTGCAAATGGTACTAGTAAAATAGTTGGAAAATATGATAATGAAAATAATGGAGAAAATTTTAATGGTTATGGTACAGTTATCTCCAAAACTGCCGATCAAATCGCCACAGAGGCCGCTGCAACATTGCTTAATACAAATTCAGATGGTACACCAAATGATGTTTGGGAATATATTCCTGGCTCAGCTTATCCAACACTAAAAGCTTTTAGTTCAGAATAGTCTGCGCCATCTTTATCTTTCCCAAGAAATCCTTACATCAATTGTAATCGCATCATTTTATTTTGTAATAATGAGAATGTTAGAAAATAATTGAAAATATTGCAAAAGATTGAAAATAATGTTATTTTATAACAAATTTTCAAAAACGGCGGAAAAAATATGAATAACCAAATCCAATCATTTTTTAACTCATTTTATACAGAAAGTTTGGCACCAAATCTATTACAAAAAAAATTAGAGAAAGAAATTAAACCTATTTGTGAATCTATGAATATTGCAAAAATTGCAGTTAGTGCAAATACTACAGATTCAATTTATGATAAGGGCATTTCTGTAAAAAATTATGTTTTGTACGAAAAAATGTTTTCAATGGGGGATGATGTTATTTCAATTCATCAAAATATTCCAAATGTTGGTAATTCTACTTTTTCTGCTTATTGTGTAAAAAAATCAACTTGGTCTGAAGATGAAAAATCTGATATTTCATTTTTGCTACAACTTATTTATGTTTTGTTTTCTCGTAGTAGAATGAACAAAATGTTATTGCGTGCTCAAGAAACAGATACTTAGACCGGAGCATTGAATACTGCTGGAATTATCCGTTTGGGAAACATGATTGCAGAAAAAAAACTTTTGCAAAGATTTACTGTTGTATTTTTTAACATTAAAAAGTTCAGACAAATTAATGATGTTGTTGGTTCAAAAAACGGAGACGTAATTCTTTCTTCTTATGTAAAAATGACTACAAATTTCTTGGGAAAAGATGGGTCAATTGCACGTCTTGGTGGTGATAATTTTGTAACAATTGTAAAATCATATCGCTTGGGTGATTATTTAAAATTTTTGGAAAATGTTAGAATTACTGTTGATTGCGAAGGTGCAAAGAAAACTGCAATTATTAATGTAAAAGCAGGAATTGCTCAGGGAAATCCTATGGTTCAAGTTTATGAACAATTAATGGGTTGTGCTGCCACTGCATTTAAAGTTGCAAAATCTTCTCAACTAGAAAATTTTGTATTTTTCAAACCAGAAATGATGCAACGAAGATAATCTTTATAGTTATTTTTTCATTCCTATCTAACTCGGCAATCTAATAGTTTCTGTTCGAAAAAAGTGGAAATCACTCAAAAACTGTGTTAAAATAATTCTACCAAAACACTGTTTGGAGAGTTTTTTATGAATGATGAATCTGAAACAACTAAAACTTGGCTCGTCTTTATTGCTGGAGAAAAAAAATACGCATTGTTATCATCCGATGTTCAAGAGATTTTGCGAGATGCTCCGGTTTTTCCTTTACCTTTTGTTCCTCCATATATAAATGGTGTTTTAAATCGTTATGGTGAGCCTTACGCTGTAATTGATCCTTTACCGTTGCTGGGAGAAAAAACTCAATCATCAAAACTTTTTATTGTTCTTCACGGAAATGCCCATCTTTGTTTGCGAATTACGGAAGTTATTGAATTCTACTCTACAACAGAGTCTGATTTAAAGTTTTTTTCAAGTTCGGAATCTGGAAAATATTATGTTGGTTCTTTTGATTTTAAATCTGAAGAGGTTTTAATATTAAATCCAGAAGCGTTTGTTGAGGTTGCAGAAAGAGATGCCGGAAATGCCTAATAGTTATATTTCAATTCCATATAATAATGTAGATTTTGTTATTTCTGGTGATTATGTGCTTGAAACTAGGCCTTGCAGCTTAACCGAATGCAATTTAGATTCAATTGATTGGAGTTTGTCAAAAAAAATTGATTTTTCTTCTTCTCAAATCCCATTTATTCCTTTTGATTTAATTGCCCAGCTTTTTGATAACAACCACGCCGATTTTTTCCAAAAAATAAAATCTTCAAATGTTAAAACTGCAATTATTATAAAAAATAAAAAAGATTCTGGATTTTTTGAAGGGGAAGAAAGTTTTGCTTTAATCACATCTGCAAATTGCCGTTTGTTAGATTTTGAAAATCAAAAATTTGTAAAAAACACAGGTCTAACTGAATCTTTATTTCCAAAACTAGGTATAGAATTTTCCACATTTTTTGAAGGACGATTTTCTCCTGTTATTAATCCTGTTGTATTTTTAGAAAAAATGAGAGGCTGCGTATGATAAAAATTTTAACCGCAGACTTATCGGCAGTTGTAAGAACTATAGAAAAACAAATTTTTTCTTCTTGTCCAGATTTTGAATTTATTTCAAGTTGTCCAGATGCAGCTTTGTTGCTTGATGATTGCCGTAAATTACATCCAGATTTTGTACTTTGTTCCGCTGATATTCCAGATATTAGAAATGTCATAAAAGTAATTTCTGATGAACTTCACATTATTTCTGTTGTAATGAATACAAATTTGTCGGCTTCTATTTTGTTTTACGGTGCTACAGAAATTCAAAAACCAGAATTTATTTCTATGTCAAAAAATGATACTGACGATTTTTTAAATAAATTGTTGCAAATTTATCAGTTTTCAAATATTAAATTTGATAAAATTAAGCGAGGGATAAATCAAGAATCTTCAAAGGAAAATTGTCCTTGTGAATCAAAGCGAAAATCAAAAGAAAAGCATTTTAAAGCTTTGGTTGTTGGGGTTTCTACTGGTGGACCAAAAACTCTTCAATTATTAATTCGTTCTTTAGGCAAAGATTTTCCGTTGCCTGTTTTTATTACTCAGCATGTAGATACAACTTTTGATAAAAATATGGTTTCTTGGTTAGATAAAACTGTAGATTTGACAGTTTCTTTGGCCGAAGACGGTGTTGTTCCTTTACCAGGTCATGTTTATTTTGCTCCTGCAGATAATCATTTAGTTTTTACAAAAGAAAAAGGTGATATAAAAATTGTTTTAGATAAGAGTGAACCAATAAACTTTTTGCGTCCAGCTGTAGATAAAATGTTTTCTAGTGCTGCGGAAGTTTATGGTGAAAATTGTTTGGCACTTTTGTTAACTGGCATGGGAAATGACGGAACTGAAGGTTGTAAAGCAATAAAAAAATATTGTGGCTACACAATTGGTGAAGCGGAAGAATCTTGTGTTGTTTACGGAATGTCAAAATCTGCTTACGAAGCCGGTGCAATTGATGAAATGCTTTCTCTTGAATTGATGGGAAAACGAGTTAATCAATTGGTAAAAATTGCAGGAGGTGATTCAAATGAGTAATTCTGAAATTATTTCACAAATCATCATTCCTCGAATTACAAAAAACACGGGAATTAGAATAAGTCCAATTTACGAAAAAAATATTGAAAAATATGTAGAAAAAAACGCATTGGAAAAATCACTTCCTTTTGAAGAATATTGTGATTTACTTGTTCCAGATACTGTTGAATTTGAAAATTTAATAAATGCTGCTACAACAAACGAAACTTATTTTTTTAGAGAAAAAGCTCATTTTGAATTTTTACAAAAAACAATTTTGCCATTTTACCGGGGAAAAGAACTTGTAGTTTGGAGCGGAGCGTGTTCTTCTGGGGAAGAACCAATTTCTTTGTATGCTTTATTAAAATTTTGGGGCGTAAAACCTAAAATTTATGCATCTGATATTGATAGCAACGAATTAGATTTGTTTAAAAAAGGTGTTTATTCAAAATATTCGTTTAATGTTGATGGAAAAGAGTTTCACAAAATTTTGGAAGATACAAAAACTGGTTCTTTTGAAAATGAAAAATTCATTTTAAATCAGGATGTTTTTAATCACATTACTGTAAAGCAATTTAATTTGGCTGGAAAAAGATTGCCAGACTTTTTTGACAAAGCAGATATCATCTTTTTGCGAAATGTTTTCATTTATTTTGATAATAATTTACGAAAAGAAGTTCTAAATCTTGCTGCAGAAAAACTTACACCTGGTGGCTTAATCTTTTTATCGGTAAGTGAAATTTGTTGTATTGATTCCGATTTAATTCCAGATTCAATGGAAAAAGTAAATAATGGATCAACTTATTTTTTAATGAAAAAAGATGGAACAAAAAGTGTTTTAATAAATACAATTGTTCCAAAAACGGAATTTAAAGTTCCTAAAAAAATTGAAAAAAAAGATTGTTGTGATTCAATTATTGCCCCAAAAACTGTGGAAACTTCTGTAAAAAATACAGATGCAAAATTGGTTTTTGAAAAAGTAAATTCTTTGCTAAGTCAAAATAAATTTGATGATGCGTTGAATTATTTAGATGATTACGAACCACATCTTGGAGAAAAGTTTTATAAAGAATATTTTTATGCTTTAATTTGTAAAGAAAGTGGAAAAATGGATGATGCAATAAAGCATTTTGTGCTTGCAGAAACAATAAATCCATCTTTTTGGCCAGCACATTTTAATCATGGAATGTTAATAAAAGAGCGTGGCAAAGATGAATTTGCAAAGCGATGTTTTGGAAAATGTCTTCTTCCATTAAAAGATTATATTGATTCTGAAAAAAAAGATTTTGACTTTTTAATGGAATCTTTTAGTCCCACATATTTTTATGAATTATGCAAAAAAAATACATAAGGCGGAAAAATGAATATAAATGTCAGTTCGTTTTTAAATGAATACATAGAAGAATCTCTTGAAAATATTGATATATTGTTAGATTCAATTTCTCAATATTTAAAAAATCCTAATAATCATGATGAATTGGAACTTATTCTTAGAACTTTGCATACTGTAAAAGGCACTTCCAGAATGATGAAAATTAATAAAGTTGAAGAAGTTGCCCACGGTTTGGAAGATATTTATAAATCAATTCAAATGGGAAAAATTACAATAAATAAACGAATTGTAGTTTTAACTTTGTCTGTACTTAAAATTGTAAAAGATTATGTTGGAAAACTTTTAAATGAAGAAGCTCCAGAATTCCGCCGTTTTGAAGATATTGTTTATAATATAAAAAATGTTGTTGAAGGTTCTGATTTTCAAACTGATTTTTCTCCAAAACTAGATGATTTTGATTCAGATTTAGAAAATGACGAAAGTTCAGATTTTTCGGGCGTTCAATCAATTCGCATAAATCTGTCTTCTGTAAACGAAATTATTCGCTCTTATGACAAATTGATTACCGGAGAATTCAGATTAAAAAATAGTATTGCTTTATTAGAAAAATTAATTGCAAAAGGCGAAAATCCGGGGCAACTTTTTAGACAAATTCACGAAGATATTTCTATGCTTGAACAACAAACTTTTTCGGTCCAGGAAGAAATTATTTCTTTGCGAATGTTGCCATTAAATATGGTTTTAAAAACATTAAAACAATCTGCAGAGGAAGAAGCTTTAAAACTAGAAAAAGAAATTGAATTTGATATTCCACTTTCAGATATTTATCTTGATAAAATTATTTTGGAAAGTCTTCCTGGCATTTTAATTCATTTGGTAAGAAACTCAATTGACCACGGAATTGAAAGCAAAGAAGAACGTGAAAAACTTGGAAAAAATGCAATTGGAAAAATTTCGGTTTCGGCAAAGCAAGTTTCAAACCGAATTGAAATTACAGTTTGGGATGATGGCCGAGGTATTGATTCAGAAAAAATCAGAAAAAAAGCAATTGAAATGTTTCCAGACCGAAAAGATGAAATTGAAGAAATGGATTCAAAATATTTACAACAGTTTTTGTTTATGTCTGGATTTTCTACTGCTTCAAAACAAAGTCTTATTTCTGGAAGAGGAGTTGGACTTGATAGCGTAAGAAATTTAATGGATAAATTAAAAGGACGCATTAAAGTAAATAGCAAAAATAGTGAAGGAACAAGTTTTATTTTATCTTTGCCACTTTCTTTGGCAACTCAAGAAGGTTTATTTTTATATGCTGGTGGAATGAAATTTCTTGTGCTTTCCCATTACGTTGCAGAAATTGTTACAGAAAGTGAATCAAACTTGCTTCAACTCCAACACGGAACATTTTTGCCATTAAGAAATGATCTTTTGCCAGTTTACGACGCATCATTAATAATTGGTTCAAAGGAAAAAAGAAAAAAATCAGGGGGAAACCGTTCAATTGTTGTTGTTGATTATTTGGAAAAACGCATTGGAATTATTGTTGATGATATTTTAAATTATATGACTGTAGTTGTAAAAACAATGCCTCCAGTATTTAAAAACTTTAATGCTGTTCAAGGTGTAGTTTTTGATGAAAACTATAATATTATTCCGTTGTTGCACATTCCAGATTTAATGAAACGCATGAATGCATTAAAAGATTTTGAAGTAAAAAGTTTTGATGTTTCAAATGGTTCTCCAGAGCGGTATGTTTTGGTTGCAGATGATTCTCACACAACAAGACAAATTGAAAAAATGATTCTTGAAGTTGAAGGCTACAACGTAACTTTAGCTTGCGATGGAATTGATGCGTTGGAAAAAATCAAACAGCAAAGATACGATATTGTAATAACAGATATTAAAATGCCAAGAATGGACGGACTTGTACTTATTGAAAATTTACGTCGCATGGAAACTACAAAAGATATTCCTGTTATTGTAATTTCGTCTGTATTTGAAGACGATACTCATGAAAAAGTTATGAATGCAGGTGCTCAAGCCCACATTGTAAAATCAGAATTTGAACGTGGAAATCTTGTAGCTGCGGTGAAGGAGTTGTTGAATTGAAAACAGAAAAATCATCAGATAACTTAATAATTGTTGCAGACTCTTCTCCATTAATTTGTTCTGTATTAAAAATGACTTTAGAAGAAGCTGGATTTGTTGTAACTGTTGCTTCCAACGGAAACGAAGTTTTAGAAAAGATTGTTTCAGATAAACCCTTTTGTATAATTTTAAATCACAAATTGCCAGTAATTGACGGAAGTAGCGTTTGTAGAATTGTAAAGGAAGGCATGGGGCTTACTTCAATTTTTTGTATTGTGTTTGGAATTGAAAATCAGTGGAATCCTACTGGGCTTTTTTCTTGCGTTGATGTGGAAATTCCTGCTTCTGTAAAAGAAATTCAAGATATTTTGGTTGCTGTAAAAAATAGAGTTCAAGAAAATCAAAATAGTGTAGATGCCGAGCTTGGTTTATTGGAAGAAGGATTTTTTGAGCCAAAAACTTCGTTACCAGATTTACCATTAAGTGCTTTTGTTTCTAAAGCAATGGAAAAAAATCTTGTAAATACATATATTATGGAAGCTCTATATTCCATTGGTTCTTATACCACAAAATTAGATGTATTTTCAAAAAAACTTATAAATCTTGTTTTAGAAATTTTTGATGCAGATGCTGCAATTTTAATTGTAAACTCAAATCCAATTCAATTATATTGTAACGGAGTTCATGAAAGCACAGAAACTGCTCAAAAATTTGTAAATGTTGCTATTGCAGATTTTGAAGAAGTTGATGTAGAAAGAAAATATTCTTCATTTGAAAAACACTTTTTAGATGATTCTGATTTTATTGAAGAGATTAATTTTAGTTCGTATAAATCAATTCCATTATTTTCTGAATTTTTCTTAGGTTCCATTCACATTGCTTCAAGAAAAAAACAAGCCTTTGGACCTCATTTAGATTCTGTTTTTCAATTTTTTACAGAAAAAGTAAATATCTTTTTAGCACAAGCGGTTTATTACAAAAAAGCATCTCAAACAGAAAGCCGCTTACGTGGTGTTTTTTCAAGATTTGTTCCTGAAGAAATTATTGATGAATTGGCAGAAGTTGGAAATTCAGATATTGCCGCAGATAACGATAAACGAAAAGTTGCCGTTTTGATTTCTGATATTAGAAGTTTTACAAACATCAGTGAATTGAATCAGCCAGAAAATGTTGTATCATTTTTGAATGGATATTTTTCAAGAATGGTAGAAGTCATAAAGAAACACGGTGGAACAATCGATAAATTTATGGGTGACGCAATTATGGCTTTGTTTGGTGCACCTGTTAGTTATGAAGATAACGTTGCCAGAGCGGTAAATGCTGCTTTAGAAATGAAATCTCTAATTCCAGAAATCTCTTGCGAAAATCTTATTTTTCCAGAAGGAACTGATTTTAACATAGGAATTGGAATTCATTATGGAGAAGTTATTGCAGGAAGTATTGGTTGTAAAGAAAAATCAGATTATACCGTAATTGGCGATACTGTAAACTTAGCATCTCGTTTGGAAGGTTTGTCAAAAGTTTATGGTGTTCACATTATTATTTCTGGCGCAGTAAAAAAAGAATTAGATAAATCTTATAATTTATTGCATTTAGATAATGTAAAAGTAAAAGGAAAGTCGGTTGGTGTCGAAATTTATAGAGTGGATGATGAGCAACTTCCTAAAAAATATGTTGATTGTTATACAAAAGCAATTCAATTATATGAAGCGGGAGCCTGGAATTTAGCACAAGGATATTTTGAAAAGGCCTTAGTTGAAATTCCTAATGATAAATCTGCAACAACTATGTTAAACAGATGTAAAGAGTTTATACAATCACCTCCAGAAAATTGGGATGGTGCATATACACTTACACGAAAATAAATTTATGGGGATAGAATATGAGAAAGCGAAGAAAAAACAAAAAAAAGACCTTTGAACAACGAATGATGGATGTTGGTTTAATGCCAAACGTTGCCGCAGGGATTGTTGTAATAATTTTTGTTTCATTTTTGGTTGGTTTACCAAGAGAAAAAATAATTCCTGTAGTTATGTTGGCACTTTGTGTTGTTTTTGTTTTGCAATTTATAATTGCACCAATTACAAATAAATTGATTACAAAAAATTTATCAGATGATTTGGAAGATTGGGAAAGATACGAAACAACAGAAAGAGAACGCACAAAACTCTTAAGAAGAGTTATGTCTTGTCCTCAGAAAATAGGATTACAGGTTTTTCTTGTATTTGGTGCAGGTGCATCATTTTGGGTTTTATCTTTTGATTGGTTTTTCAATTTAGGTGCAGAATCTGTCTTTTTTGGATTTGTTTCAATTGCACTGGGGTCTTATATGGCCTTAGTTTTAGCAATGGCATATTCTCAAAAATTGTGTTCAGAATATGGATGTAAACTTGTTGCTCAAGGTGTAGACAAAGAAGAAGTTGAAAGAAAACATTCCTTTGGACTTTCTTCTGTTTATATGGTTTTGTTGCACATTCTTTTTCCAATCATAATTATGAATATAGTATTTATTCTTATGGCTTGGAGATTTTCTGATTCTTGTCCTTTTGATGTTAATGATTCATTGGCAAGTTTTGTAATTGTTTGTATTGCAAGTTCTATTTTTGTATTGATTTTATCTGTAATGATTTATAAAAGAATGATGAAGTCAATTAACAATGTTAGAGATATGCTTGAATCTATGGATCACGGAAGTTTTTATGAAATAAAACCAACACTAACAGATTTATCAAATGATTTTATGTACACTGTATATTTGGTAAATTCAATTATTGGATTAATTCAAAACGTTTTAAAAATGAATTCAGAAATCAATTCTCAAGTTGTAGAAGCTGGTAGCGAACTTTCTGTAGTATCAAAAGAAACCGCTGTAACTTCTTTGGAACAATCATCTAGTATTAAAGAATTGCTTGCAACAATGGAAGAATCAGATTCTTTTGCAAGAGAAATTTCTGTAAAAATTGGAGAAGTTGCTAGTGTAGCAAGAAAAACTGTAGAAGATGTTTCTGAAGGTTTTGAATTATTAAAACAAAATATGCAAAAACTTGATGAAATTCGTACTGCAAATGAAACAACTTTAACTGGAATTAAACAACTTGTAGAAAAAATTGCAGGTATTTCTGATATAGCATTTATTATTAATTCTATTGCAGATCAAACAAACATTATTGCTTTTAATGCAGAAATTGAAGCATCTAGTGCAGGTGAAGCAGGAAAGAACTTCCACCTTGTAGCAAACGAAATTAGACGCCTTACAAACAGTACTATTGAATCTACAAAAGAAATCCGAAACAAAATTGCAGAAA
>JAGARY010000110.1 GCA_017622055.1 Treponema sp.
AAATAAAAAAGACGGTGTATTGTTTTTTGATGTTATTGAAGCCAATCCTCGACCAATACAACATTTTTTTTGAGTTATATTTATTTCACCAACAGGTGCACGAACGCTCAATAAGATAGAATTCTTAGAAACAATTTTTGTTGGCACTGTTGTATAAACCCGTTCTTTTACAAACCTAAAATTAAAATCTGTTTTTCCTTGGTAGAAAATTTCGCCTTCTCCATTTTCATTATATGAATCACCATCTGGGGACTGTCCCATTATAACAGTTGCAATATCTTTTAAATCCCCAATTTCACTTTGTTCTTTCACCTTCTCAAACAACGTCTGTGCTGTCTTTTCCAGATTTTCATTTATCTTCTGCTTAATTTGGATGCGTTTTGTAATGGCATTATAGGCATCTACTATTTTTTGTTGTTCTTTGATGTCGGGGATTGGAAGTTCCACTCGGCACATTTCATCCCAATCAAAAATTTCGCGAACGCTTCCATGTGATTTATAACGAGCATAACGATCAAACTCTGGACGACTGAACCACAACATAAGATAGTCGGGAAGAAGTTTTGATGTATCTATTATTTCGAAAACCGAATATGAACTTGAAATTATACAAACATCAACTTCCTTTAATAATGCAATTGTAATTTTATCTCCATTTCTAGATGTAACAGGGCCATAAGCAAATTGTCCCTTTTTAACAATTTTGTATGGTCTAAAATCTGTTCCAATTGTATTAGCAATAGATTCAATAAAACATTTTTCTATACTAAGTCCCAGTAAATGAGAAACTTGTAAATTTGAATTGCGAATATCTACAGGTTGTATATATTCCCCTAACTTTCTATAATTCTTCATCTTTTTTTCCTTCTTCGTTGACATCAAAAGATTTATGTGTTAGATTTAAATTATCGATGTGAGGTGTCTTAGTTGCCCTGTTCGCTGTTTTTACAGCCGCATCACTCAAGCCTTCGAATCTTTCGGAGGCTTTATTTATTTCATCCAACTCAATTGCACATTCATATAAAGGCTTAATCTTTGCGGCAAGTTCAAAATGTTCATCAAGTGTAAACCCATTATTTTTGGATTTTTCCAAAGATTTAGCACTTGTCATTTTTTCTAAGGATTTCTTAGAAAGATTCGCTTCAATGCCTGTAGAAATATTTTTCAACTTGCCTAAAAAAGGTTTTAAGATTTTCAAAAGTTCAGCACGTTTATAATTTGCATATCCATGTTTTTGTTCTCTCATTTTAAATCTCCCAATCTCCGCGTGGCAATATACTTACAACTTAATTTCGTACCCCAAATCTTTAAAAACTTCTAACAATTCTTTTTTGCTTTCTTCTTCTTGTTTTAGTAATTCTGTTAATTCTGTCTGAAGAGCTTTCATGCTAGAATCAAAATCTTGTGTTTCATCACGGTTTACAAATTCTATGTATCTGCTAGGAACAAAGTTATATCCCTTTTCTGAAATTTCTTTTATTGTAGCACTGTAACAAAACTCTGGAATATTTTGATATTTTGTTTCTTTTTCAACTTGTTGCCATGTGTGGAAAACTTCTGCTACTTTTGTTCTGTCTTCTGGGGTAAGTTCTATGTATTTCTTTTCAAAAGGAGAGCCCATTTGTCGCAAATCCATAAACAAAACTTCATCTTCCCTGTTTCGATATTTTTTTATATTTCCGTTTTGTTCTATAACTCTAGCTTTTTTATTATTGTTTAGAATCCATAATGTAACGCTTATATCTGTTGTATAAAAAAGATTTCTTGGCAAAATGATGATTGCTTCTACAAGTTTATTTTCTATTAGCTGACGACGAATTTCTAATTCTTGGCCTTCTCCACTTAAAGCACCATTTGCCAACAAAAATCCCGCAACTCCGTTTACACTAAGTTTTTTTACCATGTGTAAAATCCAACCGTAGTTTGCATTACTTGTAGGAGGAACTGTATATCCATTCCAACGAGAATCTTTTACAAGTTCGTTTTCTTCTCTCCAATCTTTTTGGTTAAAAGGAGGGTTTGCCATAATAAAGTCGGCTCGTAAATCTTTGTGTAAATCGTTTGTAAAAGTATTGGCGGCTTTTTCTCCAAGATTACAAGGAATTCCTCGAATTGCAAGATTCATTTTTGCAAGTTTATATGTTGTGGAAGTTCCTTCTTGTCCATAAATTGAAATGTCTTTTATGTTTCCTGCATGACTTTGTACAAATTTTAATGATTGAACAAACATTCCACCTGAACCACAACATGGGTCGTAAATTGTTCCTTTGTATGGTTCAATTAATTCAGCAATAAGATTTACAACAGATTTTGGAGTATAGAATTCTCCTTTTCCTTTACCTTCTTGAAGTGCAAATTTTGTAAGAAAATATTCATAAACACGTCCCATAATGTCGTTTTCTGCATCTTGAGTGGTTTGAATATTGTTTATTTCGTCTAATAGTGCTGCAAGTTTTGAAACATCAATTCCAAGTCGTGAATAATAATTATCTGGCAAAGCACCTTTAAGCGAAGGATTTTGTTTTTCTATTGTGTTTAATGCTGTATCAATTTTAATTGCAATGTCATCTTGTTTTGCATTTTGAATTATGTATGACCACCGAGAATTTTCTGGCACAAAAAAAACATTTTTCATTGTATAAAAAGATTGAACATCAATATATTTTTCTTTGCCTTCATTTATTAATTCTGTTTTTCTTTGTTCAAATTTATCATTTACAAATTTTAAGAAGATTAAACTTAATACAACGTGTTTATATTCAGCAGGTTCTACAGTTCCTCTAAGTTTATCACAAGTTCCCCAAAGAGAATCTTCCATTGAAAGTATTTTTTTTGATTTTGCCATTATAATTTATCCTTAATATATCTTTCACATATTATACCATAAATTGTATGATTTTTTAAGATTCCTTCCCCACAAAAAATACTTGAAAAAATCACAAAAACTAATAATAATTTAAATATGAATACAAGCATTTTTTTAGTTTTATTAATTCCATTTTTGGGAACTACTTTAGGTTCTGGAACAGTTTTTTTCTTAAAAAATCAAATTAAAGATTCATTTCAAAAACTTTTGTTAGGATTTGCTTCTGGTGTTATGATTGCAGCGTCAGTTTGGTCATTAATAATTCCTGCTATAGATTCTTCTGAGGCTATGGGAAAATTTGCATTCCTTCCTGCCGCAATTGGAATTGCCTTGGGTATGGCGTTTTTGTTTTTACTTGATATGATAATTCCTCACCTTCACCCAACCTCTGACACTCCAGATGGTCCTGCAAGCAAATTGAAGAAAAATACAATGCTTATGCTTTCTGTAACTCTGCACAATATTCCAGAAGGAATGGCAGTTGGTGTTGTGGCAGCTAGCATGATGTACGGCGAACAAGTTATGAATTTACAAGCTGCCCTTGCCCTTTCAATTGGTATTGCACTACAAAACTTTCCAGAAGGAGCCATAATTTCTTTGCCACTAAAAAATGCCGGTGGTTCAAAAGGAAAAGCTTTTATAAACGGCGCCCTCTCTGGCATTGTTGAACCAATTGCAGCCTTAATTACAATATTTTTATCTCACCTTGTAATTCCAATTTTGCCATATTTTTTAGCCTTTGCAGCAGGTGCCATGATTTTTGTTGTTGTAGAAGAACTAATTCCCGAAGCATCCCAAGGAGAACATTCAAACAATTCCACAATCGGTTTTGGCATTGGATTCATTTTGATGATGATTTTAGACGTGGCGTTGGGGTAAAAGAATTATGAATTAAGACAATATGTTGTGCAAACCTTTTGCAGAAACGTGGATTTAGCTGCAAAATGGAATAAGAAAAAAAATAAACCAAAAGAGCATTACCAAAAATGCAAAAGGAGCACAACATGGAAAGTATAGTTTAT
>JAGARY010000111.1 GCA_017622055.1 Treponema sp.
CATTTCTTGAAGAACTTCTTTTACAGCTTCTTTGATTTTTGAGTTCATGAGGTTGTTACTCATGGCTCTTCCCATTAAAAATTCTGCTGAAAGATAATAAAGTTGTTTTGTATTTTTCTTATCATATTCAGCACGAGTTTCCATCCAATTTGGCATAATAAACTCTAAAGCAGAAGCCGAAACTGCATCAAAAAGATCATGCTTATTTGCCTGAGAAATATCTTTTCCATACTGGCGACGTAAACGTGCAGACAAATTAGCCTTAAATTCTTCTTTATTAAAATCCATTTTTTTTTGTCCTCCTGTGTAAGGCCGCTGGCGGTCGGTGTTTAATAGAAAACCGTTAATAAAATTGCGAAAGCAATTTTTAGGTTATCCTACCTTGTAAGGCCGCTGGCGGCCGGTGTTCAATAGAAAACCGTTAATAAAATCTTTTATTTACTTATTAAAATTACTGAAGAACCTGAAATAAGAACATATCTTTTTTGCTCATTTAAAAGTTCTTCTTTTCCACTTTCTAAAATATCTTCAGGGCTTTCAAAAGAGGTATCGGCTATTCTGTACCACTTTTTTGAACCCGTTAAAGGCGGTAATGTAATTGTTAAATCATAAAGATCCATATTTGTTGCAATGTAAAAATCATTATCAACCTTTTGACCATTTAATCTAAATCCCAAAAATCTGTTGGCTTTGTTCCATTCTAGCATTTTTCCGTTTGAATCAAACCAAGTAATTTCTGGATTTGAAATTGCGTCTGTAGAATGACCAAAGAATTGATTTCTACGGAACACTTTATGATTTTTTCTTAATTGAATTAATTTTTTTGTAAATTCAACTAAGTTTATATTTTTTTCTGCATAAGTCCAATCAATCCAACTAAGTTCATTATCTTGACAATATGCATTATTATTTCCGTGTTGAGTTCTGCGCATTTCGTCCCCAGCAAGCAACATTGGAACACCTTGGGAAATAAACAAATAAATTAAAAAACTCTTTATTTTTTTAAGACGAAGCATTTCGATTTTTGGGTTTGTACATTCACCTTCAAATCCGTGATTATAACTTAAATTGTCATCAGAACCATCTCTGTTATTTTCACCGTTTTCTTCGTTATGTTTGTAATTATAACTTACTAAATCATTTAAAGTAAAACCATCGTGAGCAGTAATAAAGTTGATTGAAGCAAGTGGAGTTCTTCCATCGTGATTGTAACTATCTGAACTTCCACAAAGTCTTGTAGCAGCAGCAGTAACAACTTTTTCATCACCACGAATAAATCTTCTTATATCATCTCTAAAACGACCATTCCATTCCGACCAACGATTATTTTTTCCACCAGGAAATCCGCCAAGCTGATAAAGCCCCGCACAATCCCAAGGTTCTGCAATAATCTTTGTATTTGCCAAAACAGGATCTTCGTTAATAGCTTGTGTTAAAGAAGGCATATCAAAAGGAATTGGAGTTCCATTTTCGGCTCTTGTTAAAATAGATGCCAAATCAAAACGGAATCCATCAACGTGCATATTCAAAACCCAGTATCGCAAACTGTCCAAAATAAACTGAGCCACAACTGGATGATTACAATTTACGCTGTTTCCACATCCAGAAAAATTCATATAATATTGTTTTTCATTCATTGGAAGTGAATAATAAACATCATTTTGAATTCCTCTAAAGCTAAATGTATAGCCCTGTTCGTTTCCTTCTGCAGTATGATTATAAACAACGTCCAAAATTACTTCAATTCCCGCTTTATGAAGTTGTTTTACCATTTGCTTAAATTCTTTTACAGCACCGCCTGGCGTTTTATCAAAAGCATAAGAAGTTTTTGGAGCAAAAAATCCAATTGTAGAATATCCCCAATAATTTACAAGCAGATTTCCAGTTTTTGGGTTTGTGTTTCCATTTTCGTTTTCGTCAAATTCAAAAATTGGCAAAAGTTCAACAGAAGTAATTCCCAAAGATTTTAAATAATCAACTTTTTCTGTAAAACCTTTGTAAGTTCCTTTAATTTCTGATTTAACATTTGAAGTTTCAGAAGCAGTAAAACCTTTTAAGTGAGTTTCGTAAATGATTGTATCTTCCAAAGGATAATTTAAAGTTTTGTCCCCTTCCCAATCAAAATCGTCAGAAACAACAACACACTTTGGAAAATCAGATAAATCTAAAACTTTTCCACCTTTATTTTCTAAAAATCCTTTTTTATGAAGATTATTATATGATTTAAAAACAGAACCAGAAGAAAAGGCTTTAGCATAAGGATCGAATAAATATTTATTTACATTAAAACGTTTTCCTTTTGTAGGATCATAAGGACCGTCAATTAAATAAAGATACAACGCACCTTCAGAAAGTCCTTCAACAAAAATATGCCAAATATCACCAGTTTTGTTTTTTGTAGAATCTAATTCTATAATTTGAGATGGTTCCGACGCTTTATCTGAATTAAAAAGACACAATTTTACAGAAGTTGCATCTTTACTATAAATTGCAAAATTCACGCCGTTTTTTTCTAAGACTGCGCCTAAAGCAATCGACATCCCATTTTGAACAATATTTCCAGTCATAGTCGCAATATTTTATCACAATTGATAGGTAAATTCTACTATAGAGACTACTTCTTTTTTTACTTTTATGATATTCTTCTTTTCATGAAAAAATTAGATGTAAAACTTATTGCTTTAGACTTAGATGATACTTTATTAAACGAAAACAGAGAAATTAGCGATGAAAATGTGGAAGTTCTTAGAAAATGTGCAGAAAAAGGAATTTACGTTGTGCTTTGTTCTGGTCGTGCGGAAGATGCAATTTTGCCATTTATAAGACGTTTGGAAATTGCGGGAAAAGAAGCTGGACGATATTTAATTGCCATTAACGGTTGTAGCATTTTTGATTTACACACTAGAACTCAGATTTTTTGTAAAAAAGTTGAACCTGAAATTTTGCAGCGAACAAATAAAATTGCTTTTAAAAAATACGGACTTTACAGCGAAGTTTACACTGCCGACACAATCTACTATCCAAAATATACAGAATGGACAAAACTTGACGTTGATTTGTGTGGATTAAAAGGCGTTGAAGATCCAAATTATGATGAACTTTTAAAAAATGGATTTACAAAAATGCTTGTTCCAGGCGATCCAAAAGTTTTGCTTACTTTGCAAGATGAACTTAGGGCGGAATTTGGTGATAAAGCGGTAATTTTTACAAGTAAACCATATTTCTTAGAAATTTTGCCACCAAATTGCGGAAAAGGCGAAGCTGTTTTGTGGCTTGCAAATCATCTTGGAATTGAAAAGAGTCAAACAATGGGATTTGGCGACAGTATGAACGACGAAAGTATGATTCGCCTTTTGGAATATGGGGTTTGCATGGCAAATGGCAACGAACAAATCAAACAAATTGCAGATTACGTTACAGAAAAAACAAACGACGAAAGTGGTGTTGCAGACTTCATTTTGAAAAATGTGAATCTTAATTAAAAATTTCTGGTTCAATGTTTAAAACATCAATTATTTTTGGTGCTTTTGTTTTTTTGGGAAGATTTTCTTCTTTTGTCTCTGATTTTTTTACAGCCCGAATTAGAATATTTTTTGGTGTATGTTCAATGTCAATAAATTCTAGCATTTGAACTTTGTAACCTTTAGATTCAAGCCATTCTCCTCGTAAGGCATCTGTTAGCAAAGAAGAAAATTTTTCTTTAATAATTCCCCATTTTAATAATGGAAGAAAACTTTCTAAAGCATCATCTTTTACTAACTGTGTTTTATTTTTATTTAATTGGGTGTTTATTTGGTGTTGGCAACAAGGCACGCTTAAAATTACTTTTGATTTTCGTTCAACAGCGTATTTTAGTGCAAAATCTGTGGCTGTATCGCAGGCGTGTAAAGTAATTACAATATCTGGATTTTTTTCTCCAGAATAATCAGAAATGTTTCCAACTCTAAATTTTAAATTTTCAAGATTCAATTTTTGTGCAATTTCATTACAGTAATTTATTACATCAACTTTTAAATCTAATCCTTCTATGTAGCAAGGCAATTTTTTTACAGTTGATAAATAATACTGAACTGCAAAAGTTAAATAAGATTTTCCCGAACCAAAATCAATAATGCGAATTGTTTTATCTTCTTCAGTTTTTGATTTTAAAACTTCTGGCAAAACATCATCAATAAATTCCAAAAATCTGTTAATTTGCTTAAATTTATCATATTTGGCAGCAACAACTTTTCCATTGCTGTTCATAATTCCAAGCAGTTGCAAAAAAGGAATATTTGTATTTTCTTCTAGCAAATAATTCTTCTTGTTATTTTGATTTCCTTCCAAAAAATCCGTTTTCATTTTGATATTTTTTAATGATTTTTCTTCAGATTGATTTTGATTTTTCATTTGATTTTCAACTTTTTTTACAAGTTTTGTAATTTTTCCTTTTTTATTTGCCAAAATTTGAATTTCTTCTGTTTCTGATTTTATTAAACAATTTTTAAAAGTTTTGCCTGCATTTTTTTCAATAAAATCATCAAGTTCTTCTGGCAAAAAATGTTTGTGAAAAACTTGGGTTTGGGTAAACATTTGTGCAAAGTAAGAAGTTTTTCCGTTTGAATTTTGAATATTCACTTTGATTTTTTGATAAGAATGTTCCAAAAAATCTTGAATGTTAGAAACTGGTTTTGAAAAAGTTACAGATAAAATCATTTTAATCCTACCGCACATATTTTTTTTGACTTGCGTTTTTTTTAATAATCAATTTTTTTTAGTATACTAAAAATCTTAAAACTGTTATACTACTATATTATGGGTAAAACTATTGTTTTTGTAAATCAAAAAGGTGGAGTTGGAAAAACAACTTCTGCCATCAACATTGGTGCTTATATTGCATTAGCTGGAAAAAAAGTTCTTCTTGTAGATTTTGACTCTCAAGGAAATATGTCTAGTGGTGTTGGAATTTCAAAAGACAAACCAACAGTGTACGAATTATTAGCTGGTCAAGTAGAAGCAAAAGATGCTGTAAAGAAAACTCCTGTAGAAAATTTAGACGCAATTAGCGCTTCAATAGATTTGTCTGGTGCTGCAATTGAACTTGTAGACCAAGATGACCGTGAATTCTTCTTAAAAGAGGCTCTTGCTCCGCTAAAAGAACAATACGATTACATTTTAATTGACTGTCCTCCTTCACTTGGAATTTTAACAGTAAACGGGCTTGCTGCCGCAGATTCAGTTTTAGTTCCTATGCAATGTGAATATTTTGCTCTTGAAGGAATTACATTACTTTTGCAAACAGTTCAAAAAGTACAAAAAGAAATTAATCCAAGTTTAACAATTGGTGGAATTTTCTTTACTATGTATGATGCTAGAACTCGTTTGGCACAAGATGTTGTTTTACAAGTAAAATCATATTTTAAAGATGTTGTATTCAATACAATCATTCCAAGAAATGTACGTCTTTCTGAAGCTCCTTCTCACGGGCTTCCAATTTGTAAATACGACCCTGATTGTGTAGGTGCAAGAAGTTACGCAAAACTTGCAGAAGAGGTGATTCGTCGTGGCTAAAAAAGGATTAGGAAGAGGCGTTGGAGCCCTTCTAGGTGAAGCAAATATTGACGCAAACTCATTTGTTCCTGGGGAAACTACGGAAACTACTTCTCTACAAAAAAAAGGTGGATTACACGGGTTTTCATTCAAAAAAGATAATCTTCCTTCATGCATAGAAGTAGATGAAAACAATTGCCTTTGGGTTGACCCAACATTATTAAAACCTAATCCTCATCAACCTCGTCTTGAATTTAATCAAAAACAATTAGACGAACTTTGCGAATCTATTAAAGTAAACGGAATCCTTCAACCAATTATTATTGAACAAGTTGAAGGTTCAGATAACAGTTTTTACATCATCGCTGGAGAACGAAGAACTAGAGCTTCTATTATGGCAGGGCTTTCAAAAGTTCCAGTTCAACTTCGCAAATTTGATGAACAACAAAAACTTGAAATGGCACTTATTGAAAACATTCAACGTGCAGATTTAAATCCTATTGAAGAAGCAACCGCTTACTACAATTTAATTCAAATGGCAGATTTAAGCCAAGACGAAGTTGCAAAACGGGTTGGAAAAAACAGATCAACTGTTGCAAACTCAATTCGTTTGCTTCGTCTTCCAGAAGATATAAAAAAATCTCTTTCAAACGGACAAATTTCGGCAGGACACGCAAGAGCATTGCTTATGGTAAAAACAGATGCAGATATGCGTGTTATTTTTGGCAAAATAATTGGGTCAGATCTTTCTGTAAGAGAAACAGAAGAACTTGCAGCTTCTTACAACAACGGTGGTCGTGCCACAGCAAAGAAAAAAGAAACCAAAAAAGTAAAAAAAGACCCAGATGTTGAAAATTTTGAACAAGACTTAAGAAACATTTTTGGCGTTCGCGACGTAAACTTAAAAGGCGACACTTCAAAAGGAACTTTAGAAATTAAATACGGTTCCGCAGCCGACTTTGACAGAATTTACGAAGTTTTGTTAGGTAAAAAATAATTCTATTTTTGCAAAATATCAACTGTGTGGCTGCTAGAACCAAGTAATTCTGGGGCTTCGCAGATTGCCAACTGAAATTTCTTAAAAGCTTGAAATTCTTCTTCGGACATTTCGTTTAATTCTTTTCGCATGTAGTCGGCAGCTCCGTCTGGAGCTATTGTTTTTAGGTGTCTTAAATTGCAAGCATCTGAAAGGCGGCGAATATCTGAAAGGCGAACATAATCGTATAAATCTTCATCTGTAGAAATAATGTGAAAATCTTCTGAAAGACTGCCTTTTTCTACAACTTCTTGCCATTTGTGTTCTTTAAAACAATAAGAAATTACAGAATATTCGTTCATTACGTAAGCAACTAAAATTATTCCGCCAGTTTTTGTAACCCGTTTAGCTTCGTTTAATGCTTGAATTTTATTTTGGTCGCCGTGCAAATGGTACATTGGACCAAAAAGCAAAGTTACGTCAAAAGTTTCATCTTCTAAAAAATGTAAATCTAAAGCGTTTCCTTGCCAAGTTTTTACGTTTGTGTGTTTTGCTCTTAAAATTTCTAAATTATGTTTTACAAGTTCAACTGCGGTAACATCGTAGCCTTTTTGGCAAAGCTCCACAGAGTATCGACCAGTTCCAGCCCCAATGTCCAAAATCTTTACTTCTTGTGGATTTTTGTTCTGTGGAATGTAGTCTAAAATATATTTCATTGTGGTGGAAAATTCTACATTTCCGTGGCGAGTCTTTAGTCTGTTTTCTTCTTTGAACTTGTTATAATATTTTTCAAGATTTGTCATTTTTGTTGCAATTAATTTAATTTATTACAATTTTGCAAAAGCAGCATCAACTTGATTACAATATTCAGTTTTTTCGTTGTCTGAAATAAAACTTGCAATAAAACTGTTTTTAATTAATTGTTTTATTTCGTCCATTGTGAATTTTAAGCTTTTTGAACAAATCCAATATTCGTCTAGCAATGTTGTCATAAAGAATACTGGGTCATCTGTGTTTACTGTAACAAGCATACCTTTATCAAAAAATTTTCTGATTGGGTGGAAGCGAGCAAGTTTTACAACTTTTTTTGTAAATGTATTACTTGTTATACAAACTTCAAATGGAAGTTTTTGTTGAACACAATAGTCCATTAATTTTTCGTCTTGAATTGCTGTAATTCCGTGGCCAATTCTTTGTGAATGCAAATAATTAATTGAATCCCAAATTGATTCAGGCCCAACGTCTTCTCCGGCATGAGCAACAGCTTTGTAGCCTTCTTTTAACGCAAGTTCGTAAACTGGGGCAAAGTCTTTTGCAGGACCTTTTGATTCAGCCCCACCAAGACCAATTCCAATAATATCTTCGCATGGAACTGATTTTAGCATTTCGTAATTTTTCATTGCATTATCGCAACCAAAAGTACGGCTAACATCCATTAATAATTTAATTGTAATTCCATGTTTTTCTTTGATTCTTGAAATTTGTTTGTGGAAAATTTCTACCATCTTTTTGTAGCTAAAACCTTTTTTAATAAAGGCAGATGGAGCAAAAAATGCTTCACAATATGAAATGCCATTTTTTACTAAATATTTTTCTAATTCTTTAAATACAATATTAAAATCTTTTTCTGAAATAAATAAATCTTGAACTTTTAAAAATGCCTGAATAAATCCATTTAAATCGTTATATGAAAAAAGTTCTGTTTGTTCTTCTTTTGTCATTTCTTTGCCAAAACGGTTTTTGTACATCTTTTTAATTCCGGCCAAAGAAACAACTGCTTCAATATGAATGTGAATTTCTGCTTTTGGAACACTTCTTAAAAAAGTTTTAAACTCTGATTTGTTCACAATAAAAATCTCCTAGGAGAATTATAACAAAAAAATTATAGAACTCCTAGAAGATTATCGGTGAAAATATATAAAAACTTTAGAAAAAGTTGAAAACAACAGAAAATTACATTATTTCTTTTAGTTGTTCCACAATTTCTTTAAAAGTATTACATGCTGCTTGAACAGGCTCTACACTTTCCATATCAACTCCAGCAATTTTTAAACTTTCAATTGGATATCTTGAACCGCCACTTTTTAGGAATTCAAAATAATCGTTTCTTTCTTTTTCGCCACCAGTTGTAACTCGGTGAGCAAGGGCAAGAGCAGCAGAAATTCCTGTAGCATATTTGTAAACATAGAAAGCGCTGTAGAAGTGTGGAATTCGTAAGCCTTCCATGTCTGAATTATCTTCAAAATTCATTTCTGGGCCAAAATATAATTCCAGAAGTTCCCGATATGTTTTGCGCAAAAGTTCTGCTGTTAATGGAGTTCCATTTTCTACAAATTCGTGAGCTTTTAATTCAAATTCTGCAAACATTGTTTGACGGAAAAGTGTTGCAAGAATGTCGTCTGCACGCATTGCCAAAAGATATTTTTTCATTTCTTCATCTTTTGCATTTTTCAAAAGATATTCAAAAACAAGTTCTTCGTTAAAAGTAGAAGCAACTTCTGCTTCGAAAATTGTGTAGTCGTAGCACATAAAAGGATTGTTGTGAACAGAATACCAGCTGTGCATACTGTGGCCACCTTCGTGAGCCATTGTAAATACATCCCGAATATTTTCTTCGTTGTAATTTAACAAAATGTATGGATTTCCCACATAACATCCCGAACTAAAAGCCCCACTGCGTTTTCCAACATTTTCGTAGCGATCTGCCCAACCGTTTAAAAGTCCATCGCAAAGTCTGTCTGTGTATTCTTTTCCAAGAGGAGCAAGTGCGTTTCTACAAATTTCAACAGCTTCTTCGTAAGTTGTTTTTGTTTCTACAGATTTTACTAGTGGAACATAAACGTCGTAATGTTTTAGTTTGTCTACGCCAAGGGCTTTTTTTCTGATTGAATAATATTCGTGCAAAGTTGGAAGATTTTTGTGAATGCATTCAATTAAATTGTGATAAACGCTTGTTGGAACTTTGTTTCCGTAAAGAGCAGCTTGCAAAGAAGAATCATAACCTCTGGCTCTAACTTGGAAAACATCTTGGTTTACACTTCCTGCATAAAGGGCAGCGATGGTGTTTTGGTGTTCTTCAAATTTTGCATAAAACTTTTTGTATGCTTCTTCACGAACTTTTCGGTCTTGATTGTGAAGGAAAACACTCCAAGTTGTTTCTGTTAATTGTTGTTCTTTGCCGTTTACATTTACAGTGCCAAAAGTTTTGTTAATATCAACGTTTGTTAAAACACTAAAAGCGGCATCTGGTGTTTGAGCTGGTTGCATTTGCAAAGACAAAATGCGTTCTTCTTTTTCGCTCAAAATATATTTTTTAAAATGGAGTTGTTTTTCTATAAATATTTTGTAATCTGCAAATGGTGGCTGCGAAATCCATTGACGAAGTTTTGTTTCATCAATTGATTGAATTTCTGGTTCAATAAAACTTAGTTCGGCCTGCATATCTGTGTAAGCCATCATTGCCCGACCTTCTCTGTCTGTAGCAACTGAATCGTCCTCGTTGGCGTGGTGTTGCAAAGATGCATAGTGATATACAGTTTCCATTTGAAGTTCTGCTTTTTCTAATGTTTTTAATGCTTCAAGCAAAGTTTCTGCAGAAGTTCCTAGTTTTCCTTTGTATGCG
>JAGARY010000112.1 GCA_017622055.1 Treponema sp.
AAAAGATTCTGATGGACAAAATGATTCTCACGCAGAAATCCAACAGATAATGACAGTGTAAAGAAAATTCAGAATTCAGAATTCGGAATTCAGAGGGGATGCGATAAGAATGAAGAATTAAGAATGAAGAATTATGAATGTTTGTCTTTGCGAGTAGATGGCATTGTCAGAGAGCTGAATATACCGACATCGCGAACTGAGATTACCGTCATTGCGAGCGTAGCGAAGCAATCCAGTGAATAAGTGAATGCTTGTAGAATAGATTGCCACGTCGACCATAAAGGTCTCCTCGCAATGACATTTGTAAGTGTGATTGTTTAGAACCAAAACGTAAAAACAATCTAAAATTCAATCTAGAAAAGTAAAAAGAGGTATTTTATGTACAATAAAAACAATGTGGCGCCTGTTCCACCAATGGGATGGAATAGTTATGATTATTACAACACAACTGTAAACGAAGAACAAGTTCGGGCTAATGCTGAATATATGTCAAAGAACTTAAAAGAATTTGGGTGGGAATATGTTGTAATTGATATTCAGTGGTCTGAGCCAAACGCAGGAAAACGAAATGGTGAAAATATTCAATACATTCCATTTAGTCAGTTTTGCATGGATGAATATTCACGCCAGATTCCTGCTCCAAATAGATTTCCTTCAAGTGCAAATGGGGCGGGTTTTAAACCTTTGGCAGATTACATTCATTCTTTGGGATTAAAATTTGGTATTCATATTATGCGGGGAATTCCTCGGTTTGCGGCTCACAATCATCTTCCTATTAAAACTCACGACGGAACAAAAATTACTGCCGATATGATTGCAAATCCTTATTCTTTGAGCCGTTGGAATCCTGATATGTACGGTGTTGATGCAAGCAAACCTTACGCTCAAGATTATTATGATTCTATTTTTGAATTGTACGCAGAATGGGGAGTTGATTTTGTAAAAATTGATGATATCTGTAATACAAATATGTATCCTGCAAATCCATATTCTGCAGAAAAAGAAATTGAAATGATTGCTGCTGCTATTGAAAAATGCGGTCGAGGAATTGTTTTAAGTTTAAGTCCAGGGCCTGCTGTAATTGAAAAAGCTCATCACTTAAAAAGATTTGCAAATATGTGGCGCATCACAGACGATTTTTGGGATGATTGGAAACTTTTAAAAGGAATGTTTGAACGTTGCGAAGTTTGGCAAAAACATGTGGGAGACGGAAACTGGCCAGATTGTGATATGCTTCCTCTTAATGTTTTGGGCTACGGTTGGGGCAACATGGAAGATAAAAACAACAAAGGCTGGAAATCAAAATTCAGTTTGGAAGAAACTAGAACAATGATTACTTTGTGGAGCATTTTCCGTTCTCCATTGATGATTGGAACAGATTTACCTCAACTTGATAAACAAAATCTTGAACTTCTTACAAATGAAGAAATTATTGCCATGAACAAAAATCCAAATAGAGCATATCAAGCAAGTGATTCTTGTCATGATGATCTAGTTTTTTGGGTAAATGAAGTTGGCGATGTAGATGAAACTCGGTCTTACTATGAGTGTATTTTTAATACAAG
>JAGARY010000113.1 GCA_017622055.1 Treponema sp.
ATATATAATGTTTGCCCTTCAAACTCTTTGTACAACCCAATTTTTGTTTTCATTTTTTGCAGCAGAATTACCTTGGATTTCAATGCAATTTGCTAGTTATTTAACATTTTTAAAAGTATTTTTATGTACAGGAGCAATTTTTACAATTTATTTCCAAGCTTTATTTGTTCTTCGTTACATCAGATTCCCATATTCAAACAAAATTCTGGCATTCAGATTTTTTACTTTGTGTATAACAAGTTTTATTCTTTGGTTCCAAAAATCACTGGAAGGATTATTAGCTGCTTTACCAGTTTTATTAATTTTTGCCGCTTTAGAAGAAACAATAGTATTTTTGCATTGTTTTAGAGCATATAAAAATCCAAACAACCGAAAATATGTAAAAAAAATTATGATTGCGTCAATTCCAATTGGAATTTCAATTTGTATTGATTTAATTCTTAGAGCTGGTTTTAAAATTGATTATTTGCCATTTTTCACTATATTTGGCTGGCAAATGACTATTTTTATGTTGCTTTTAAACTTACTAAATACTCTTACAACTTCTTATGTTAAAAATATTACATTAAAACGTGACCTTTACAGCAGGATTCAAAGTCAAACTGCGGAATTGTCGGAAAAAAATGAAATTCTAACAAACCAAATTAGAATTATCAATGCAGATCTTTCAACCGCTACTTCAGTTCAGCAAGGATTTTTACCTCCAAAAAATATGATTTTTGAAAATTGGGAAATTGCTATTGCATATTTGCCAGTAGAAAACGTTTCTGGAGATTTATACGATTATTACACTACAGAAAACATTTTAAACGGAATTAGCCTTTTTGACGTTTCTGGACACGGAACTTCCGCTGGATTATTAACAATGCTTTCAAAAAATATTATTTCCCAAAATTTTGAAAATGGTATAAAAAATAAACTTAAAGTTTCTCAAATTCTTAAAAATGTAAATGATGATATTGTTCAACAAAAAAGTTATTCAGACAAATATTTAACTGGAGTTTTGTTTAGTTTTGATGAAAATAAAAATGGTTGCATAAAAGGAACAATGACAAGTGCCGGACACCCTGCACCAATTCTATACCATTCAAAAGATAACAGAATTACAGAATTAAAAACAACAGACACAGAAAATCAATTCGGAGTTATTGGTTTTAAAGATTTTGAAGTTTCTTTTGTTGATGTTGAATTTGAAACATATCCAGAAGATGTAATTGTATTGTTTACAGATGGAATTACAGAATCTAAAAACAAAGATGGTATTGACTTTGGAAAAGAAAGTTTAATTTCACTTTTACAAAGATACAGTTTCCACTCTCCTCAAAAAATGTTAGAAATAATTCTTGAATCATTAAACAATTTCGTTGGCAATATTGCTATCAAAGATGATATTACCCTCGTTATTATGAAACGAAAAGCTCAATAATTTCTTTTTCTTTATTTTTTTACAAATTTTGTAGGTTTATTTTAAACACTTTGACTTAAAATATGATTGGGACTTTGTTGATAAGCTCACAGTCGAGTCG
>JAGARY010000114.1 GCA_017622055.1 Treponema sp.
ATAAACTATACTTTCCATGTTGTGCTCCTTTTGCATTTTTGGTAATGCTCTTTTGGTTTATTTTTTTTCTTATTCCATTTTGCAGCTAAATCCACGTTTCTGCAAAAGGTTTGCACAACATATTGTCTTAATTCATAATTCATAATTATCTTGCGTAAGGGATGCCTACAATCGAAGAAACGTTAAAAAAAATTGTGTGGCAACACAATTTTTTAGTTTCTACGAAAAAACGGCTTGACCAGCTTTAGCTGGGCTAAAAAATCCCGACTTACCTGCGAGCTAGCTTGCGTAAGGGATTGCAGCCCGTTAGGGTTCGGATTTTTGCGAGTGGAACGAAGCAAAAAGCTGAACGGAAAAATCGCGGGCGAAGCACGCAATTTTATAACGCAAAAGCCCGGGGCTGGCAGGTTCAAAATAAAATAGCAAAGAATAAATAAAAAAAAAAATAATAAAAAAAATTTTTAGAATTATTGTTTTTGCCAGCCTACGCCCAAAAATAAAAAAATTAACAAATCTTTAACAACTAGATTTTATATTGGTGGTATACTATTTTTGGTGAAATTATGATTAAGATTCTAGTTGTTGAAGATGACGAAAATTTGAATAAGTCGATTTGTATTTTTTTGGGGCAAAAGGGTTTTGAAACTACATCGTGTTTTGATGGGGAAGAAGCCTTTGATGTTATGTACAAAAATAATTTTGATCTTGTGATTTCTGATATTATGATGCCAAAAGTTGATGGATTTAAACTGGCAGAAAATATTAGAATGCAAAATAAGACAATTCCAATTATTTTTATGACTGCAAAGGATGATTTTTCTTCTAAACAAAAAGGTTTTGAAAGCGGAATTGATGATTATCTTGTAAAGCCAGTTGATTTGCAGGAACTTTTTTTGCGGGTTAATGCAATTTTGCGTCGGGCAAATATCAATGTGGAAAAAAAATTGGTGATTGGAAACTTTACAATGGATACGGAAGAGCACATGGCTTACATTGACGAAAATCCTGTGAATTTTACAACTAGAGAATTTGATATTGTTTTTAAGCTTTTGTCTTTTCCTAAAAAAACTTTTTCTAGAACTCAACTTATGAACGAGTTTTGGAACCCGGATAGTTTTTCTGGAACAAGGACGGTTGATGTTTACATTACAAAAATTCGGGAAAAACTTTCCGAATGTAATGGTTTTGAAATTGTTACTGTTCACGGGCTTGGGTACAAAGCAGTTATTAAAGAATGAAAAATTGGTAGAACGAAAAAAATGAGTAGAAAAATGGCTGATGTAAACAAGAAAAAAATTAAAAAACGAAGAATTATTTTTTCTCTTATTAGTTATATTTTTATTTTTGTGGGCATTTCTTTTATTTTAACTTGCAGCATCGTTTTATTTTTACAAGGTTCTCCGTTACCAGAAGATTTTATTAGAAGCAGAGCACCACGAACTTTTTCTAATATTTTTATTTTGAGTTTTATTTTTACTTGCATTGTTTTGTCTATAAAATATTATTATTTTGATAGACAAATTGATTCAATTCGGAACGCAACAAGACAATTTACAAAAGGAAATTATTCTTACAAGATTTATAGTGAATCAAAACTTCACGGTGCGAAAAATTCGGAATTGGAATATATAATAGAAGATATCAACAAAATATCGAATCAGTTTATGGATTTGGAAAATTTGCAGAATTCTTTTTTGTCAAATGTTTCTCACGAAATTAAAACTCCATTGACTGTAATTAAAAATTATTCAAATCTTTTGGAAAACGAAAATCTTAGCGAAGAAGAACGAAAAAATTACTGCAAAGTGATTTCAGATTCTATTGAAAAATTGAATAACCTTGTGGCAAATGTTTTAAAATTAAACAAATTGGAAAATCAAAAAATTGTTCCAGAAGTTTCTACTTTTGAATTATCTGATTTTTTGGGGCAAACTCTTTTGGCTTTTGAACACATTTGGGAAGAAAAAAATATTTTAATTGATGTTAATTTTGAAGAAAATCTTTTTGTAAAAACCGATAAAAACTTTTTAGAAATTGTTTGTAATAATTTAATTTCTAACGCCTTAAAATTCACAGAAAATGGAGGCAAAGTTTTTATTTCTTGTTTTAAAGAAAATGGTTTTGCTTCAATTTGCATTCAAGATACTGGTTGCGGAATTTCAAAGGAAACTGGTAAACACATTTTTGAAAAATTTTATCAGGGAGACACTTCTCACAAAGAAAAAGGAAACGGTTTGGGGCTGGCGTTGGTAAAAAGAATTATTGATGTGCTTGGTGCTGAAATTTCAATTAACAGCGAATTAGGAAAAGGAAGCACTTTTATTATAAAAATTAAATTGTAAAAAGGATAATGAAAGAAAAGGAAAAAGGAAGATTTTATGGAAAACAAAGAATCGTTTAATTACACATATTCATCAATTCACAAAGAAGAAATTGAAAAAATCAGAAACAAATATATTCAAAATCAAGAATCTGACTTGGACGAACTTAGAAAACTAGACCAAAAAGTTACAAACACAGCAACGTTTGGTTCTATTTTTGTGGGAATAGTGGGCGTTTTAGTTTTTGGCTCTGGATTAAGTTTGGTTTTAAGCTTTGGAAAAATGATTTTGGGAATAATCTTCAGTTTTTTGGGCCTGTTGGTGATGGGTAGCGGCCTTTTAGTAAACAAAATTATTACAAAAAAATTGAGGGAAAAATACGCTCCAAGGATTTTGGAACTTTCAGAAAGGTTGTTGAAGGAGTAGACTTCATTCAAGTATCTTTTACTACCTTTCCCCAAGAAAATCTTTCAGTGTGCCTACAACTTTACATAAGTTTTTGCGGAGGGATTTATGAAGGAAAGCTTTTACTGATGATAATGAGTTCCACATTGAACAATATACAATTTTTCATCTTCAACTTTATATACAAGACGATTTGAAAAATCTATTCGTCTGCTCCAATATCCTGATAACTCATGTTTTAACGGTTCTGGTTGACTTTTTCCCTTATCGACACCGTTTCGTTCTATTTCTTTTATTAAATCATGAACTGATTTTATTAGATTTTTTTGATGTTTATCGAAAAATGAGCAGTAATCACTCCATGCTAAATCTGACCAAATTTTTATCATTTACAAATCACCATTTAATTCGTGAATTTGTCCCTGTCCATTTTCGATTTGATTTATGCTTTCTTTTAAGTATTTCATATTTTCTGCTGAATAAATATAGGGATCGTCTCCTGCTTTCATTGCAAAAGGGAGTCCGTTTTCTCTGATTGTGGCTTTAACAAAAGCATTTATAGCAGAAGAAATGTTTATTCCCATTGAATTACAGATTTTTTCAAAAAGATTTTTATCGTGATTGTCTATTTTTGCTGAAATTGTAGTCATTGGTAATACCTCTTACTATAATTTACTACGATTAAATATAGCTGTCAAGATTTTACTTCTCCCCAAGAAAATCTTTCAGTGTGTCTACAACTTCACCAAGGTTTTTGCGAAAGCAGTAAGAATTCGAAGTCATATCTATTATGTTAATAATGACTGTTTCAATTTCC
>JAGARY010000115.1 GCA_017622055.1 Treponema sp.
AATATTCAAAATCAAGGATACAATAATTGCAATTAAAATACTTACGATGTAGATAGAAAACATTACCAATGTTTGATGTGAAGTAAAAAATGTTGCTACAAACATGGCAAAAATTGGTAATTTTGCACCACAAGGCATAAAGGCTGTGATTATAGTTGTAATGTGTCGATCTTTTTCACTTTCCAGGGTTCTAGTTGCCATAATTGCAGGAACACCACAACCAAATCCCATTAACAAAGGAATAAAAGAACGTCCTGAAAGTCCAAATTTACGGAAAATTCTATCCATAACAAAGGCAACACGAGCCATATATCCTGAATCTTCAAGGAAGGACATAAGTAGGTAAAGAACAAGTACTAAAGGCAAAAATCCAAGAACGGCGCCAATACCACCCATAATTCCATCAATAACTAAACTCATTGCCCAATCAGCAGCACCTAGGGCTTCTAAGCCACTTGCAACTAAATCAGTTAGCCAACCCCATAGATTTTCAACCCAAGTTGCGAGTAAAATTCCAGGGCTAGGACAACCGGGGATAAATAAAAAGTTTTCACTAAATGTACAAGCAAAGATAAAATACACAATTACAGCAAAAATAGGCAATGCAAGCCATCTATTAGTAAGAACCTTGTCGATTTTATCTGTTTTAGTTTCTTTAATAGCATTCCCAACAGGCTTTTTAACAGTTTTTGCTACAACTTCACTAATAAATTTATAGCGAAGATCGGTTTTTATTTCTTCTGGGTCTGTACCTTCTTTTTCGCTTACATTTTCAAGTTTAGTATAAATATCAAGGTTTGTAGGAGTTGTGCTATTTTTTGCTACTTCCATTGCTTTTTCCATTAATTCATTAATTCCTTTTCCGGAACGAGCAATAATTGGAAGTATAGGAACTCCAAGTTCTTTTGATAGTTTGTCACAATCAATTTTTATTCCACGCTGTTCAACTTCGTCCATCATATTTAAAGCGATTACAGTGGGAACTTTTGTTTCCATAATTTGTAAAGAAAGGTATAAATTTCTTTCGATGGCTGTACCGTCAACAATGTCAATAACACAATTAGGTTTTTCATTTACAATATAGTCATGGGCAATAATTTCTTCTGCAGAATATGGTGAAAGGGAATATGTTCCAGGTAAATCTAGGATATTAAAATCCTTGTTTTTTTTGTAAACCCCTTCTTTTTTGTCAACTGTAACTCCAGGCCAGTTTCCTACGTGCTGTTTAGAACCAGTTAAGGCATTAAACAGAGATGTTTTTCCACAGTTTGGGTTTCCTGCAAGAGCAATGGTATACGTCATAATATTCTCCTATTTTAGCTGTTTCGTAATGTAATGAGAAACAGCCTTATATTCAAAGTTTGTAACGCAAACTTTAGATAAAGCCCCTACTTTTTATTTTGCTAAAGGCTTTATCACTTCTATAAAAAATCAATGAGAAAGTTGGCAAGAAACTTCGTTACAAGAACAACTTTCGAATTGACTTTTTAACGCTGTTTCGTAATGTAATGAGAAACAGCAATATATTCAAAGTTTGCAACGCAAACTTTAGATAAAGCCCCTA
>JAGARY010000116.1 GCA_017622055.1 Treponema sp.
ACTCCTGTTAGCGATGGGAGCCCCGCCGAAGGCGTTCCAGGCGGCAACGAAGTTGCAGGCTGGAATGGAGCGAAAGCGGAAGGGCGGACGTAGCGACCTATAGAATAGCATTTTGAAAAAATGGTATTCTATAGGGAACAGTCTGATTAAAAATGGGAAGTGAAAAAGTTTGGAGTTGTGTATGAAAAAAATTCTTGTTACTGGTGGAACTGTTTTTGTTAGTAAAAATGTGGCGGAGTATTTTGCGGAAAAAGGGCATGAAGTTTACATTTTGAACAGGGATAATTATGAGCAGCCGAAAAATACAAAGTTGATAAAGGCTGACCGAAACAACTTGGGGGATTCTTTAAGAAATTACAATTTTGATGTTGTGGTTGATGTGACGGCGTACACAAAATCTGATGTGAAAAATCTTCTGGATGCTCTGAATCCTGTGAGTCAATACGTTTTGATTAGTTCGAGTGCGGTTTATCCTGAAACTTTGGAGCAGCCTTTTAATGAAAATCAGAAAACTGGACGAAATGCTATTTGGAAGGATTATGGAACAAACAAAATTGAAGCGGAGGAATATTTATTTTCTAAGATTCCTGATGCTTATGTAATCAGACCGCCTTATTTGTATGGTCCTCAAAATAATTTGTATAGGGAAGCCTTTGTTTTTGATTGTGCTGAAGCAAAACGGACTTTTTTTGTTCCAAAAGATGGTTCAATGAAATTGCAGTTTTTTTATATCAAAGATTTGTGCCAATTTATTGACATTATAATAGAAGAAAAACCTCAAAATCATATTTTTAATGTGGGAAATGAGCAGTTAATTTCTGTGTTGGATTGGGTAAAGCTTTGTTATGAAGTTGTTGGTGCGGATTTGAGTGTTCAAAATGTTTATGCCCAAATTGAACAGCGCAACTATTTTAGTTTTTATGATTATGAATACGCACTAGATGTGTCTTTACAAAAATTGGTTTTTCCCAAAACAACAGATTTAAAAGAAGGTTTGAAGCAATCCTATTTGTGGTATAAGGAAAATAAAGATAAGGTGAATAAGCGGGATTATTTTGGGTTTATTGATGGGGAGTTGAAATGAAAATTATTTCGATTACAGCGGTTACGGCTGGTGGGAAAACAACTATTGTAAATGAAATAAAGAAGCAAGTAAAAAATGTGATGACGCTTCATTTTGATGATTATGCTTTTGAAGGTGAAGTTGATGATTTTTATGGTTGGGTGAAAAATGGAGCAAATTACAATGTTTGGAATTTAAGTCCTTTAATCAATGATATTTGTAAAATTAAGGAACAGTCTGAATGTGATTATTTGGTTTTGGATTATCCATTTGCTTATTGTCATGAGGAATTGAGTAAATATATCGATTGTGCTATTTTTGTTGATACTCCTTTGGATATTGCAATGGCAAGAAGAGTTTTGCGAGATTTGAAGGATGCTTCTGGAGATGAAATTAGAAATGATATGGAAATGTATTTAAAATATGCTAGGGTTGCGTATATCCAAATGTTAAAAGATGTGCTGCCATCGTCAGATTACGTTATTGATGGTTCAAAAGAGTTAGAAGAAAAGGTTGAAGAAATAAAAAAGATAATTTTATCGGTGTAGGGTTGGGAAGAGATTTGATAGAATAAGGAGCCTGTATGATTTTATTTATAGAATGTATTGTGGGGTGTTTACTTTTTACGTTGATAATTTTACCTGCTCAGTATAAAGATCCTATTAAAATGATAATGTCTTATCCGCCAAAAATTAGAAAAAGGGTGGAAGAATTACCTCAATATAAGGATTCAATTCAAAAACGTGAAAAAGCTCATATTGGCAAAAAAATATTTGGTATTGTTTTTTTTATCATTGTGTTTTCTGCTGTTGCGTATTTTTCTGGATGCAGAGATTTTAGATCTACTTTTTTTCATGTTTTTATTTTGTTTTTGGTAGTAAATCTTTTTGATTTATTTGTTTTAGATATGGGAATTTTCTGTCACAGCAAAAAATTGAGAATTCCAGGAACTGAAAATATGGAAAAGGAATACATAGATTATTTTTTTCATGCAAAAGGTACTTTTATAGGAACTCTTTTCGGAGTTGTGATTGCATTAGCGTCTGCGGGGATT
Source organism: Treponema sp. (assembly GCA_017622055.1). Taxonomy (GTDB): domain Bacteria; phylum Spirochaetota; class Spirochaetia; order Treponematales; family Treponemataceae; genus Treponema_D. The sequence continues at coordinate 2,118 of JAGARY010000116.1, forward strand.
ATAAAAATAATCTTATAAAAAAGAGGTATCTTATGTCGCAACAGAATATTTATGATAATAGCACTTTTTTTGAAGGTTATAAAAAAATTAGGGAAAAAAAGAGTAATGCAAATGATTTGTTTGAAACTCCAGCGTTGTTTTCTCTTTTGCCAGATTTGCAAGGTAAAACAATTTTAGATTTGGGCTGTGGAGTTGGTGGTCATTGTTTGGAGTTTGTGAATGGTGGGGCGAAAAAAGTTGTGGGGATTGATATTTCAAAAAAGATGCTGGAAGTGGCGGAAAAGGAAAATCATCATTCAAAAATCACTTATTTGAATTTGCCAATGGAAAGTTTGAGCCAAATATCAGAAAAATTTGATTTGGTTGTAAGTTCTCTTGCAATTCACTATGTAAAAGATTTTGAAAAACTTGTGAGTGATGTTTTTAATTTGCTTAATGAAAATGGTCTTTTTGTTTTTTCCCAAGAACATCCATTAAACACGTGTTTTTCGGAAGGAAACCGTTGGACAAAAGATGAGAAGGGCAACAAACTTTTTGCGAATATTTCAAATTACAGCACAGACGGAGTTCGTGAATCAGTTTGGTTTATTGATGGCGTAAAAAAATATCATCGCACCTTTTCTTCTATTATAAATACTCTTGTGTTAGCAGGATTTTCTATAGAAAAAATGATAGAACCAATTCCAACAGAAGAATTGCTTTTGGATTTTCCTGACCACAGAGATTTGTTTCACAAGCCAGACTTTTTGTTGGTGCGGGGAAGGAAAGTGTAGAAAATGGAAATATACTTCAGGAACATGTTAGATTTTTATTTTACAAAATCATCAAAGAACATACTAATTAAGTCAGTTAAATTTTTGATATTTGGAATAGAATAGAACGTGTTTGGAGGAAAATCTTCTAGTGTATCATAATTAGAACTAATTAAATCATGTCCATAAATATATAGATTATTATTTTTATCAAGAATTAAACGATTTCCGTTTCCTTCATATCCAATGGTGAATAAAGTATTAATATCAATCTTGTTCTTTTGTTCATTATTTCTTATTCGGTTGTTGAATTCTTCCGTAAAAACTCCTAGACCAAATGAGTCTGCATCATTAGAAAGAAGTTCAGTTATATTTTCTAAATATCTATTTTCAAAACCAAATAAATTGGTTATTTTTCCGATTGATTTTTGAATTTTCTTATATTCGGTATTGATATTTTCAAGTTTATCTATGCTTATATCTCTTTCCAAAAAAAATCCTTTTGTATGATTATTAGAAATAAAAAAATTCTCATTATTTAAATACGTTACAGAGATTGAAATATTTTTGTAGTTTGAAAAAATAGATAATTCCTTAAAAAAATCAGAAAAAGAAACTATTTCGTGATTATTTTCTTTTGATTGAAAAGAAAAAGTTTCTATGTATTTTTTGAAAACACTATCCATGATTTATCTCCGTAATTTTATTAATAAAAAAATACCTAGTAAAATAAAAACAATTGAAAGTATAAAACTTATAGGGAAAAGTAATATTCCTAGTATCATAAATAATACTCCAAAACATTTTTTTCTTAGAATGAGAATTGATAAAATGAATATTATGATTCCTAAAATTATTAATTGCATAGTTATTTCTCGAATAATCGCTTTATTTCTCTAATTAATGCATCACCTGAATACTTTATAGAAAGCATAGAAATTTTAGCCTTTTTCGATGAATTACAACTCTGACAGAGTACTTGCAGATTTGTAATTGAATTCGTGCCACCTAAATGTTGAGGTATTATATGATCTATTGTGCAGTCTCGAGTGGCTTCTGGAAAAACTTTACCGCACCCCTTGCATGTATATGGAGGATTATATCTTTTGAAATATTCATCTCTGTATTTTGATCCTGCAACTTCATTTACTGTTGATTGATAATTTCCAAACAAAAGTTCTTTTAAACCCATTATTTACCTCCCAATAATATACCGATACCAATTCTAAAAAGAGTTCCTATTATTCCATGTTCTTGTACTTCTTCTTTGAGACCATTTCCAACTCCTTTTAATGTTGATTTTACTTCATTTTGAGTATTCTTATAGAATTCTTTTTTTTCTTTTTCAGATAGGGAATTGAATATTGTTTTCATTTCTTCATCCATATAGTGACTCCTGATATAAGTTTATATTAAAAACGATATAACAATATATTCTTTTTGTCAATAAAAAAGATATTGATATATATCTAAACTGATATAAAGAAGTTATGAGTCTGGAAAAAATTGTAATTGATAATATTAAGAGAATTCGCAAAGAGAAAGGAATTACACAAGAAAAGTTAGCTGAAGCTTGTAATACTGCAACTAGTTATATAGGACTTATGGAAATCTATAAGAATATTCCAAAATTATCTACAGTTGAGAAAATAGCTAAAGCATTAGATGTTGAACCACAAATTTTGTTTCAAAATAATGATATTGATAAAGAAAACAAGATTTTGAAAATAAAACAGGAAATCTTAGAAACATTGGAAAATGAGATTGAAAAGACTTTGAGATCTAATATTTCCTAGTTGTAGCATTATATCGTTTTCTTCTATCATAAATACTCTTGTGTTAGCAGGATTTTCTATAGAAAAATTGATAGAACCAATTCCTACAGAAGAATTGCTGTTGAATTTTCCTGACCACAGAGATTTGTTTCACAAGCCAGACTTTTTGTTGGTGAAGGGAAGAAAAATGTAATATTCCCGTTCGGGAAAATATGTACGGTAAAGAATGTAAAAAAAACTTGATTTTCCCGTTCGGGAATAGTAAACTAAAAACATGGAAGTTTTTACTGTAAAAGATTTGGCTAAAATAATAAAACAAAAACGTCTTTCTATGGGGCTGACACAATCTGATGCTTCTGCGTTATGTAATGTTGGTGTAAGATTTTTTTCAGAATTAGAGAATGGAAAAGCAACTTTACAGATTGATAAAGTTCTAAAAGTGGCAAATTTTTTTGGAATAAAAATAATAGCAGAATAGGTAATAAATGAAATTAAATGTCTTTTTATTAGATAATTTGGTTGGTTATCTTTATACAACGGCTGATAGAGGTATTGTTTTTTCGTATGATGAAAAATATTTAAGTACAGGAAAAGTTCCATTATCTTTATCATTGCCTCTACAACAAAAAGAGTTTTCTCAAAAAGAATGTTTGCCATATTTTAGTGGACTTCTTCCAGAAGGTACTGTTAAGAGTCGCATTTCACAATATCTACAGATTTCAGAATCGAGTACAATGAAGTTTCTTCAATTTTTGGGTGGTGAGTGTAGCGGTACGGTTTCTTTCATTGATTCAAATGAATCGGAATTTCGTCCAAAAAATACATTTCAGCTTTCTGATGAAAATTATATTCCCTTAAATGATGAAGGTTTGTTAAAGATAGTTAAAGAATCAAAAAACAAACCAATGCTTTTAGGTTCAAAAGATTTAAGGCTTTCCTTAGCAGGTGCGCAAGAAAAAATTTCACTGGCTTATTATGATGAAAGTTGGCACATCCCTAAAAATGGTGCTCCATCAACACATATTCTCAAACCTACCCGAGAAGGTGAATTGAATTCAATTGCATATAATGAATTTTTTTGTATGAATTTAGCTGATCTAATGGGACTTCCAGTGCCTAAAACTAGTATTTTGGATTTATGTGAAAGCCAAATTTTTGTTTGTGAACGTTATGACAGAAAATTTGATGCTGAAAACAAGATCATATTAAGAATTCATCAAGAAGATTTTTGTCAGGCTTTAGGAATTATGAATGACATAAAATATCAAGCTGATGGCGGTCCTTCTTATAAAAATTGTTTAGATTTAATTACAAACAAGTTTTCTGATAAAATTGTACATATTAATATTTTTTTGAAAGCAATTCTTTTTAATTATCTGATAGGAAATTGTGATTCCCATGGAAAAAATTTTTCTTTGTTATTTGATGGTTCAAAGATAGTTCTTTCTCCTTTTTATGATTTATTAAGTACAACTGTTTATAATTCATTAACAAAAAAAATGGCAATGAAGTTAGGTTCAAATTACGAAATTGAAAAGATATCTCGTAGTGATTTCTTTAAGCAAGCAGAAATTTTTGAAATTAAAAATCGTTTCTGGGTGGATGTGATTGATGAATTTTCCAAAAAAATATTTTTATCATTTGATAAAGTTGCTTCAAAAAAAGAATTTGCACAAAAAGATGAGTTACTAGAAACTCTTTATTCGCAGATAAAATCTAGGATTGAAAAAATTAATTTATAAAAAAGTCAGTTTCGAAAATTCAGATTTTTCTTCTGACTTTCTATGGGAGAAAGTTATGCCACTTGTAAAAATTGAAATTATAAAAGGAAAGAGTCTTGAATACAAAAAAACGGTTTTAGATGCTGTTCATGTTGCTTTGGAAAATGCAATTCAAATTGAAAATTGGGATAGATTTCAACGATTATACGAAATTGAAGATGATTTGTTTGAAAGGAGTGAAAGCAAAACTGACAAATTTACAATGATTGAAATTACAATGTTTCCAGGGCGAACAAAAGAACAAAAATCAAAACTCTACAAGGAAATTGTAAAAGAATTGAATGAAAGACTTGGCATTGAACCAACTGACATTTTTATAGTAATAAACGAACCTGCCAATGAAAATTGGGGCCTTGCAGGAATTCAACGGGAAGGGTAAAAATTATGCGGGCAAATGAAAAATGCATATCATGTATTTTTTCAAAACAAGAAAAATTAGTAAACAGTTTCCAGGATGA
>JAGARY010000117.1 GCA_017622055.1 Treponema sp.
GCTGCCCAAACAGATGTAGTATCAGAAGCAGCAAGCAATGCAGAACCTGTTGTTGTTGAATCTAACTCTACTCAAAGTTTTGATAGTTTTGAAATTCCATCACAGGAAACTGTAGAAGAATTCAATATTGAAGAAGCGTCTGCTTCGGCAACAGAAAAACAAGAAAATAAATCTTCAACACCAAGTGATGACATGGGCCTTCCAGAGGGATTTGATATGTCAGCTTTAGATGGACTTGACGATTTATTAAAAGAAGCTGGATTGTAAAAATCAACAGTCGCCAGCGACGTTACACAGGAGGATAATCTATATGGATAAACTTGCAATTATTGAAAAAGAAGGTGCAAACTATTTTTTATATGAACTTGAAGGTGCTTTAAATGCATATACAATTGGTGAATTTCAAAACACTTTATATCAAGCAGTTTTAGAAAACAACATTGTATTAGATATGTCTGAACTTGTTGAATTAGACAATTCTGGAATTGGATTTTTGATGGCTGCATTCAACGATAGCGTTGACGCAGGACATAAATTATACTTTTTGTCTATGTCTAATGAAGCAGAAAAAGCCCTTGCAGCAACAGGTTTTAAATCTGCATTTAATATTGTAAACTCAGTAACAGAAATATCATAAAAACAAAAGGGGCTGTCTAAAAAGTAAATTTTAGACAGCCTGTTCCTTCTTAATTCTTCTTTTTTATTTCTAAATTATCTTTATTTCTTCCGTACAATTTTGAATAATATTTTATAAATTCAAATTGTTTTTCTGTAATTTCTTCTTCCAAAGCACGCCACTTCCAGTTTAAGCCAACTGTAGATGGGCTGTTCATTCTTGCACTAGAATCAAGGCCAATTAAATCCTGCATACACAAAACACAAGTGTTAGAAACACAAGAAAGAGCTTGAATCATCATATTCTGTCTAAGTTCTTCTGCATCTTTTGCACGCAAATATTCTTTTGCATATTCAACTTCTGTTGGAGTTGCACTTTTGTCCCACCCCAAAATTGTATCATTGTCGTGAGTTCCAGTGTATACAATTGTATTTTTGATATATGTGTGTGGAATATAATCACTTTCTTCTTCTGGATTAAATGCAAATTGTAAAACTTTCATTCCAGGGTATCCAACATCCCGTAAGAGTTTGCGAACAGAATCTGTTAAAAATCCTAAGTCTTCTGCAATAATTGGAAGTTCACCAAACTCATTTTTTAAGGCTTTAAACAAATCAAGTCCAGGTCCTTTTCTCCACTCCCCTTTTTTTGCATTTTCAGAACCAAATGGAATACAGTAGAATTCATCAAATCCTCTAAAATGGTCAATACGAATTACATCATAAATTTTAAAACAATGACCAATTCTGTTTTTCCACCATTCGTATTTTGTTTTTTTGTGATATTCCCAATTGTAAACAGGATTTCCCCATAATTGACCATCTGCAGTAAATGCATCTGGAGGACAACCTGCAACATCAATTGGTTTTATATCTTTGTCTACATAAAACTGTTTTGGGTTTGTCCATAAATCGGCACTGTCAGCCGAAACATAAATTGGAATATCACCAATAATGTTAATTCCTTTTTTATTTGCATATTCTTTTAATTCACGCCATTGTTTAAAAAAGAAATATTGAAGCATTTTGTAATATTCAATCTTTTCTTTTTCAGACTCTGACCATTTTTCCAAAGCTTTTGGTTTACGAAGACGAACATCATCTTCCCAAGTAGAAAATGCGGCACCTTGGTGTGCATCTTTTACGGCCATAAACAAAGCGTAATCATTAAGCCATTTTTCATTTTCTATGCAGAAGGAATTAAAATCAACTGGAATGTTTTTCTTAAAGTTTTCATATATGATTTTAAAAACTTTTCCACGATTCACATAAACAAGGCCGTAATCAACATATCTTTGGGTTTCTGACCATTGCAAATCTTCATAATCAGATTTTTTTAAAAATCCCTCTTTTTCCAAAATTTCAAAATCAATAAAATAAGGATTTCCTGCATAAGTTGAATAACTTTGATATGGAGAATCGCCGTATCCTGTTGGCCCCACTGGTAAAATTTGCCAATAAGTTTGATTTGCGTCATACAATAAATCTACAAAATTATATGCTTGCTTTCCTAAAGTTCCAATTCCTGTTTTGCCTGGCAATGACGAAATATGCATTAAAACACCAGAACCACGTTTGTCTAAAATACTCATATCTTTTCCTTAAAAAAATTATCCTTTTACAGCTCCAGAAATAACACCTTTAATTATATATTTTTGTGAAGAAATGTAAAAGATTATTATTGGAATAATTGCTACAACTAACATTGCCATAAATCCGCCGTAGTCAGTGGCACCGTAAGCACCTTGCATTGCAATTTGAATTGCAACTGGAATTGTTTTTTGAGATTCACCCAAAATCAAATATGGAAGCAAATAATCGTTCCAAATCCACATTACATTCAAAATTGCTACTGTAATTGTAATTGACTTTAGCATTGGAAATACAACCATGAAAAAAGTTTGAAGAGGTGTACAACCAGCAATTGTAGCCGCTTCTTCAACTAATACAGGAATTGA
>JAGARY010000118.1 GCA_017622055.1 Treponema sp.
ACGTGGCAATCTAGAAAGTGGACTGCCGCGCTACGCTCGTAGTGACGAAAGGATTTTTTTTTACAGTATGTTGTATTATTGTCATTGTCGGGCTTGACCCGACAATCTTCGAGATTTTCTGAAGAAAATCGTGGCAATCCAGGGAATGTGATTGCCACCGAAAAAAAGCTACAAAGTTTTTATTTGTGTTTTGTATACATTTTTCATTGCAATAATACAAGCAATTAAAGAAATTACCTCTGCAATTGGGAACGCCCACCAAATGTTGTTTACGTTTCCAGTTAGTGATAAAAGCCAAGCCGCTGGTAAAAGGCCAATTAATTGGCGTGTGAATGAAGCAAACATACTTAATAAACCTCGACCAAAAGCTTGGAAAACTGATGTAAATGTAATGCCAATTGCAGCAAGAGGGAAGTGAATTGCAATAATTCTTAAGGCTGGAACTCCAATTCTAAGCATTTCTTCGTTTGGAGAGAACATTCTTAAAAGTTGAACTGGGAAGAAAATAAAAATTAACATTCCAATAATCATAATTGCAAGTGCAACAAAAGCACATAATTTTATTGATTTTATAATTCTGTCTTTATATTTTGCACCATAATTGTATGCAACAATTGGAACAATTCCGTTGTTCAATCCAAAAACTGGCATAAATACAAAACTTTGTAATTTAAAATAAACTCCGTAAACAGCAATTGCAACTGTAGAAAAAGCACCTAAAATCAAATTGATTAAATATGTAAGAACTGAACCAAGAGAACCAAGTAAAATTGAAGGAACACCAACTTTGTAAATATCACGAATGATAATTAGATTTGGTTTAAATCCTTTTGCAGAGAATTTGATATCTTTATTTCTTTTTATATTCAATGCAAAAGCCACAACTGTAGCCGCAATTTGACCAATTACAGTTGCCCAAGCCGCTCCTGCAATTCCCATTTTTGGACATCCAAGCAAACCAAAAATCAAAATTGGATCTAAAATTGTGTTAACAACTGCGCCAGTAATTTGAGAAATCATAGAAAGCATTGTTAATCCTGTGGCTTGCAAAAGACGTTCAAACAAAATTGAACCAAAAAGACCAAAAGAAACAATCATACAAATTTTTAAATAATCAACTCCCAAAGAAACAATGTTAGAATCGGAAGTTTGTGATTTTAAATAAATTTCAGGAATAAAAAATCCTAAAATCATAAAAATTACACAAGTGATTGTAAACAAAAAGATTCCATTTAAGGCAGAAGCTGTAACTGCTTTTTCATTTTTTTGACCTAATCGCATAGAAAGAAGTGCATTAAGACCAACTCCTGTACCAACAGAAGCCGAAATCATTAAGTTTTGAATTGGAAATGCTAAAGATACGGCAGTTAATGCGTCTGTTGAAAGTTTTGCAACAAAAATGCTATCAACAATATTGTAAAGTGCCTGAACAAGCATTGAAATCATCATTGGAAGAGAAATTTTTACCAAAAGTCTTCCAACGGGCATTGTACCCATAATATTTTCTTTTAAATCATCATTTTTCATAACGGACATTTTATCAAAAATAAAAAATTCATACTAGTGGGGTAAGTTAAACGTTTTACTACATTTCCCCGATACCCATTATCAAATAAAATGGTAGAATATCAGTATGAAAAAAAATGTATTTATTTTATTAGCCTTATTATTGTGTTTTAGTTCATGTAAATCTGAACCAAAAACTCCCTTTGTTCCATTTAATTCGTTAAATGAAATTCCAATTGAGCACAAAAAAATCAATCAGACTAAACCTGGTAAGATTGAAAAAATCACTTACAAAACAAAAGATTATTCAGATGATCTTAGTGAAGTGACAAAAAGTGCTTTTGTGTATTTACCAAACAATTATGATTCGTCAAAAAAATATCCTGTTTTGTATTTGCTCCACGGGGTTGGAGGAACAGAAGCTGAATGGCAGATGACAAATAACAATTCTCTTGTAAAAAAGATGATGGATAACTTAATTGAGGAAAATCTTATTGAACCATTTATTATTGTAACTCCAAATGGTCGTTCATCAAAAAATTTTAAAGATATTTCTTTTGAAAATCATCAGACTTTTTATCAATTTGGAAAAGAATTAAGAAACGATTTAATTCCATTTGTTGAATCAAAATATTCAGTTTATTCAGAAAGAGAAAACAGAGCGGTTGCAGGACTTTCAATGGGAGGAATGCAAACAATCAATATTGGTTTGTGTGAATGTTTAGATTTATTTTCATATTTTGGAGCATTTTCTGCAGCACCTACATCTTACGATTATAACAGAATTACTCGTGAATTAAATAAATTTGAACCAATGCCAATAAATTATTTTTATAATATTTGTGGACTTCAAGATGGAATTGCTCTTTCAAGTGCAAAAAATGCAGCAAAAATTCTTCCAGCCTTTGATAAACGTTTTGAAATCAACAAAAATTTTATGTGGCATGAAGTTACTGGAAATCATGATTTTAATGTTTGGTTTTTAGGATTTTATAATTTTGCACGAATTTCCTTTGGAAAATAAAATCAAAAAGTTTTAAAACACAAATTGTAATAAAATCATATAAAGTATAGTTCCAAAAGTAATACTTAAAAGTGTATTCCTTTTCCAAAAAGAAGGGAAATAGCAAAAAGGAGAATGTTAGTTCATCAAAACTATAAATTAATATGACATAGTAAATCTACATTTAGGAAAATTTGAACAACCATAAAACTTTCCATTTTTCCCATTACGAAGTATTAATTCACCATTACATC
>JAGARY010000012.1 GCA_017622055.1 Treponema sp.
AAGTTCTTTTTTTTCCACGGCGATATGCTAAGGCAAGATTTTCTTCAATTTCCATGTTTGCAGCTGTTCCCATCATAGGATCCTGAAACACTCTACCAAGAAATTTTGCTCTAAGATGTTCTTTCCACATGGTAATATCTGTTCCATCCAAATGAATTGAACCAGTATCTGATAAATGAACACCAGCAATTAAATTTAAAAGTGTAGATTTTCCTGCACCATTTCCACCAATTACTGTAACAAAATCACCTTCTTTTAGCTCTAGATTTATATTTTTTAAAGCTCTTTTTTCGGTTATAGTACCTGGATTAAATGTTTTAGAAATATTAACCAACTTAAGCATTATTTTGCCTCCTGAGGTAATAATTGTTTTTTCTTTGGACGCTTTAATTTTAACACTGGCAATGCAAGGGCAGCAGCAACAACAATAGCTGTTAAAAGTTTTAAGTCTGTGGATTTAAGTCCCATTTGTAAAACAACTGCAATAATAATACGATAAATAATTGAACCTAGTACAACTGAAAGTAGAATATACCAAAAAGCAAAGCGTTTTCCAAAAATTACTTCACCAATAATAATTGAAGCTAGTCCGATAACAATTGTACCTGTTCCCATACCAACATCTGCATAACCTTGGCTTTGAGCAACTAAGGCTCCAGACAAGGATACAAGACCATTTGAAATCATAAGACCTATTATTTTCATAGTGTCTGTATTAACACCCTGAGCTCTAACCATGCGTTCATTATTTCCTGTTGCTCTGATTGAACTTCCTAGTTCTGTTCCAAAAAACCAATACAAAGCAATTATTATAACAGTTGAAAAAATTACTCCTGATAAAAGAGAACTAATGGTACGATTTAAGCTCATTTTTACTTCAATATTTGACATGAGTGTATCTATTCCCAACAAAGGAATGTTTGCCTGTCCCATAATTCTGATGTTAATTGAATATAAGGCGGTCATTGTCAAAATACCGGCCAAAATTCCAGGAATCTTTAACTTTGTATGCAAAAGTCCAGTTACAATTCCTGAAAGCCCGCCTGCAACAAAGGCTGCTAAAAGAGAAAGCAAGGGATTCATTCCATTAACAAGAAGTGTTGCACTAACTGCACCACCTAGAGCAAAACTTCCGTCAACTGTCAAATCAGCAAAATCCAATACTTTGTATGTAATATACAAACCTAATGTCATTATTCCCCACAAAACACCTTGAGATGCAGCGCCTTGTATGGCAAGTAATATACTACTCATAATTAATCCTTAATCAATATTTTATATATGTTAGCAAATTTTACTAATTATGTCATCACAAAAAAAGCCGAAACATACGCTTGTATGTTTCGGCTTAAAATCCTAAAGATTAAACTTATTTAAGTTGAGCTTTAATTTCTTCTGGCAATTCAAGAGAAATTGATTTTGCCATTTCTTCGTTTACAAATAAGTCGCAAGTTGCCAAATATTCAATAGGCATTTCTGCAGGATTTTTTCCATCACGCAAAATTGCTACAGCCTGTTTTGCTGTTTGTTTTCCAAGTTCGTAATAGTTTATTCCGTAGGTTGCAACACCACCAATAGAGGTCATTCCTTCTTCACCAGCAAATACAGGGATTTTTGCAGGAACAGCAACCATTGCAACTGTTGCCATACCAGCAGCAATCATATTATCTGTTGGTGTATAAATTGCGTCCACTTTTCCAACCATACTCTGAACAACTTGCTGAATTTCGTTGGAATTAGAAACAGTGTAATCTGCATATTCAAGACCTAATTCATCGCAAATATCCTTTGCAATATC
>JAGARY010000119.1 GCA_017622055.1 Treponema sp.
CATTTACTGTGTCCTGACATGGGAACTCCTTATATAATAAATTTAAATACTATTTGATTATTATAGTCTATCATAAAAAAATAAGTTATTCAATAATCTACAATAAATATAGAAGAAAAACATAAAGCAAAACTATATTTCCTTTTACTTTACACAGTTTTCCATTTATAATAGTTACATATTTTATTACAAAGGAATTGTTTATGGACAAAATTCAAGTTACATTTATAAACAACAATCAAGAAATTACAAAAGGAGCTTTTGATTACGGAACAAAAGTTTATTCAGTTTTAGACAATTTTAATATTCCAACAGATTCAATTTATGCTGTAAAAATAAATAACGAAGTTCGTTCTTTGGAAGATCAACTTCAGTACACTTCTACAATTGAACCTGTATTAAATAATTCAAAAACAGGAAGTGCCATTTACAGACGTTCACTTTGTTTGCTTTTGGCAACAGCCTGTCACACTTTATTTCCAGAAAAACGTCTTTTAGTTGGACATAGTCTTGGTCACGGATATTTTTACACTTTTGAAAACGAAGATGAAGTTTCTAACGATGTAATTAATCAGCTTAGAAAAGAAATGGAAAAATTAATTGAACAAAACATTCCAATTACAACAAAAGACATTTCTTACCAAGAAGCAACCCAATTATTTGAAAAACTTAATCTAAAAGAAACAAGAAAACAACTTCAGTTCATTTGCGAACCAAGCATAAAAATTAACACAATTAACGATTTTTCTGATATTTATTTTGAACCTCTTGTTCGTTCCACTGGAGTTTTAAAAGTTTTTGATATTTTGCAATACAAAAATGGATTTTTATTAAGATTCCCACGCACAAGCGATCCAGAACGCTTAGATTTATTCAAAGATGAACCAAAACTTTACGAAATTTTTTCTAAATACAAAGAATGGGGAAAACGTGTAAATGTAACTTCTGCAGCTTCGTTAAATCAACTAATTAAACAAAGACAAATTAACGACTTTATTGAAATTACAGAAACATTCCAACAAAAAAACATTTCTAACATTGCATCTCAAATTATAGAAAAAGGAACTGTAAAAGTAGTTTTAATTGCAGGTCCATCATCCTCTGGAAAAACAACTTCTGCAAAAAAATTGGCATTAGAATTGCGTGCCATGGGATATCAACCAAAAATTATCAGTTTAGATTGCTACTATTTAGGAAGAGACAAAACACCTTTAGACGAAGAAGGAAAACCAGATTTTGAATGTTTAGAAGCACTTAATATTGAATTATTAAATCAAAATCTTGTAGATTTGTTTGCAGGAAAAGAAGTTTGCATTCCAAGTTACGACTTCCACTCAGGAACAAGTTATTTTGACGAAAACTGCAAAATGACATTGGAAGAAAACGAAATTTTAATTATGGAAGGAATTCACGGTCTTAATGATAAATTAACTCCAAAAGTTCCAGCCGAATATAAATTTAAAATTTATCTTTCTGCATTAACTCAATTAAACCTTGATGACCACAACAGAATTTCCACAAGCGACAACAGATTAATTCGTCGCATTGTTCGAGATAACAACTTCCGTGGAAAACCTGCGGCTGGAACAATTGAAATGTGGCCAAGCGTTACACGTGGCGAAGAATTACATATCTTCCCATTCCAAAATAATGCAGACGCCATTTTGAACACAGCTTTAGATTATGAATTTTCTGTTTTAAGAGTTTACGCTGCTCCACTTTTGCGACAAGTAACTCCAATGGAAAAAGAATATTCAGAAGCAAGACGACTTTTAAACTTTTTGGAAAACTTTTCTACAATTCCACCAACAGCTGTTCCTCCAAGAAGTATTATTAGAGAATTTATTGGTGGTAGTGCATTCCACTATTAATAGATTTTGCAAAAGATTAGTTTTCAGAAAAACTTTTAATACTTGAAAGTTCTTCAATGCGACGATTTTCTTTGCGTTTCATTTCCAACTTAAAATCTTCGTATTGAAGTTCCTTCATCTTTTCTAAGGCGGAAGTTTTTTTCATACATTCCGTTAGAATTTTCCGTTTTTCTTCCGTTTCAATTTTTGCCTGAGCCAACTGAGTCAACAATTGTTCTTTTTGATAATCTAAAAGTTTTGAATATTGACTTTGACTCATCATATCAGAAAAATCTAAAGAACCTTTCATTTGCTGTTTTAACGCAGCGTATTGCATTGCAATTACTTCTAAATTTTTATTAATTTCAGTTTCCACTGCAATACATTTTGCAAGTTCACCTTCGGCTTGTTGCTGTTCAAAATTGCGAATTTCTAATACATTTTGAAGTTCAAATTTAAACTTACTCATTTTCTACAGGTTCATTAACAATTAAAGCAGGAGCTTCCACATATTCAGTTTCTGGAATTTCAACATCAGAAAGACTTGCCAATTTATCTAAAGTTTCTTTCATTGGACTTGGCTCATATTCTTCTTGTGTCAAAAATTCTTCAATTGGCTGATGCATATCAATTGCTTCATCAATAACTGGAGAATTGCCTTTTGCATAAATTCCAGAAACAATTGCTGCTTCGTTATTTTGATAAGTTGCCATTAAAGTTCTAATTTTTGCACAAGCTTTTTGCGTCATTTTTCCAGAAACACGTTTACTCAAACGACTAATTGAAGCCAACACATCAATTGCAGGATAATGATAAGCCTGAGCCAATTTTCTACTTAAAACAATATGTCCATCCAAAATACCTCG
>JAGARY010000120.1 GCA_017622055.1 Treponema sp.
AGCCCATTACAGAATTTTTCTCTACAACACCCTCTAATGTTTTTGACGATAAAAATTATTACAAATCTGCATTAGGTGGTGAAAATGAATCTGCCCAAAGATTACATTCCCTTTTAACAAAATATCTTACCTCTCAAGACCCAAAAGACAGAGCTGTTTACCGACAGCAAATGGTAAATATTTATTGGGAGTTCTTAAGATCCTTAGCTCCAAAAATGGGAAATTTAGGAATAGCCACTAGCAAAAAAATGTTAATGCGTTTTGGTGTTGTACTTCCTTCTCTTTTTACTACAGAGCAAAAAGATACTTTTGCTTCCGTTTTTGTGGACAACCTTCATAATGAACCTGTTTTTTACCTTGATGAATGGTTTAGAGAAATTGCAGCAGGCCGCCTAACCTTGTCTGCCACAGACGAAGCTCGACCTGCCCGAAAAAACAGCGGAAACCCCGCAGAAGAAAACGCAAGAATAATGCAACTTAAAAGCAAAAACTCTGGCAAACTTCAAAATGCAGAAAACTTGCTTTCTTCTAAAGAAAGTCAGCGAGCAATGCTAGAGGCAGAATTAAAATCTAGGGTTGAACAACTTTGTACTCATGAAGCAATTATTGGTCTTGGAAATCACAAAGCACCTTATTCTGAAAGTCAAAAACGACTTTTTTCTGAAATTACAGAAAGATTAAGGTCCCTTTCAAAAGTTGACAAAGAATTAAATGCTCATTTAGCAGAAGTAAAAGAAGCAAAGTCAATTTCTGATTCCTTAGATGCAAAATCTGCTTCTACACCTACTAACATTGAAATTAGCAAATCAGATATTTACACCGAATTAGATACAGTTAGGCAAATGGCAAAAATGACAGTTGGTCGCCAAGGAAACCATTTCCCTATTTTCACTAGAGAATATTACCACTGTACTCCTAGAGGCACTGGTTTTAGAGAAAATGTTATAGACACAATGGCATGGATTGAATCCATTGACCCAAATGTTTTCTGCCGATTGCATAAGAATGTTCAAAACAGAATAGTTCCTTATGTTATTCTTTTACCTACTTACGGAGACACTGGTTTTTGTTGGGAGCCCTTTGATCGCTACAACAGAATCACAAGCCGAGGTCGAATTGCAATTCCAATGTATCCAAAAGATTTGAAAATTGCTCTTTTAACAGCTGTGGCAGATTTACGCTGGCAAGTTGCGAAAGAAAAAGCATCTTACTATTGGATGGAAGAAGGTCTAACAGGGCAATATTACCAGTGGCTTGTTGCACAAAAATTGAAAGGGGATGTAAAAGACTATTTTATCAACGATTATGTTCTTTGGATGACAAAAGAAAGTGATGGTGTTCAACGTTTGGACAAAGAAGTCCGAGGTATATTCTGGAGACACATGCCCTTCTCTCAAGAGCTAAAGGACAAGCTAAAAACAAGAAGCCTTGTTTACCAAGAATTATATCAGCGTGATATTAACCGCTCTATGTCAGATGGATATTGATTTAATTTTTTCTACACTTTAGATTTTTCCCTAAAAACATCTAAGAGGTTTTTAGGGATTTTTTTTTGGAATATAATTTTGAAAAAACTCAGTACTTATTTATTTGACTTTCCGTCTATTCCAATTTTTACAGCTAATACTTTGTTGATTTTTTGAGAAAAAAATGTACCAAAAAATATAGCTAAAAGAAAGGCAACGGGCAACAAACTAACTCCCTTTTCTTTTAAGAAATAAAGGATAAGAAAAGTTGCCCCTAAAAGAATTATTCCCATTATAAGAATTGTAATAATGGAACTTAAAACTACAAACAAAACAGATTTTTGGTTATGCGTCATGGTTATTTTCTTGTTCTTTTGATAATTTTTTATCTTGAATCATAGCTTTTATCAATGAAATAATTAATAAAGCACTACAAACACATATAGCAGAATCAGCTACATTAAATGTAGGCCAACGTTCTAGTCCAAATATTCCATAAAACTTTACATCGATAAAGTCCACAACACCTTCAGGACGAAAAAATCTGTCTACAAGGTTTCCTAAACCACCACCTACAATTCCAGCAATAGCCCATCTTTGGAATTTAGTAAAATCATTGCTTTTAAAGTATACAACCAACACTAAAACCAACACGATTAAAGGTATTACACCTAAAACCAACATTCTGGGGATATCTGATAAACCATGACCCATGCTAAAAGCAGCTCCTGGATTATAAACATGAATTATTCTAAGAAAATCCCCTCCAAAAGAAGC
>JAGARY010000121.1 GCA_017622055.1 Treponema sp.
AAGAACTTGGAGAAGGAAAATGCCAAGAAACTATGCCTTTGTTAATAAATTATTCTGGTAAAGAAGAAAGGTTTATTCGTTGTCACTTTTTAAAACATGAAGAGGTGGAACAATGCTGACTTGTAAAAACTTAAAAAAGAAATTTAACTTAGAGGCTGGTTTTTTTGCAAAATATGGTCGATTTGTTTACGCTGTAAACGATGTTTCATTTTCTATTGCATCTGGTGAAACCTATGGACTTGTTGGTGAATCTGGTTGTGGGAAAAGTACAACTGCTAGACTTTTAGTTAAAATGTATGAAGTGGATTCAGGGGAGATACTTTTTTCAGATAAAATTTCTGGAGAAACAATTCAAGTAACTTCACTAAGAGGGGCAAAACTAAAAGACTATAGAGAAAAAATCAAATATATTTTTCAAGATCCTGTTAGAAGCTTGAATCCAAGAATGACAGTTTACGAAATCCTTACTAGTGGATATAAAAATTCTAAAACTTGGCCAGGAAAAGCAGCTGCAAGACTAGAAGCAGAAAAAATTATGGAAGAAGTTGGCTTAATGCCAGAAGATTTGGATAAACGTCCTACAGATTTTTCTGGTGGCCAAAGACAGCGTATTTCTATTGCTAGAGCTTTACTAATGAAGCCAGAAGTTTTAATTTGCGACGAAGTTGTATCTGCTTTAGATGTTTCAATCCAGGGGCAAATATTAAATTTGTTGCATAATATTCGTACTCAAAGAAATCTTTCTTTGTTGTTTATTGCTCATGATTTAAAGGTGGCCTGTTATTTTTGCGATAGAATTGGTGTAATGTACCGTGGAATTATTATGGAAGAAGCTAAGGCTCAAAGTCTTTATTCCCAAGCACTTCATCCATATACTAAATTGTTATTTTCCAGTGTTTCAAATGGGGAAAAAAAGGAAGAACCACTTTTAGAAAGTGAAATAAGCCTTCAAACTTTGGAAATAGAAGGTTGCCCTTTTGTTGATAGATGCCCAGTTTCAAAAGAAAAATGCAAAAAAGAACTTCCGGAATTAAAAGAAATAAAAGATGGACATAAAGTTCGCTGTTGGTTAATAGATTCCTAGTTGAAACAGAATTATTTCTTAGGATATACTATTTTAGTTTTTTAGAGGTGATTATGGCACACTTAAATATTCAAAGTCCCAGTAGCTACAGTAAAACTGACTCGTATAATTTTCCAAAAAGTAAATTTGAAGGAAGTCGTAATCTTGATTCCAAAGAAATAGAAATTCTAAAAAAAAATGGATGTATTTCTAGCGACAATAGTTGGAAAAATATATTTGTTTCAGAAGAATATTTTGACCCTGAATTAATTCAAAATTGTGAATTTTATGGAACTGTTGTTATAGGAAAATTAAGGTTTGGTACACTTAGATTTCATGATTTGGAATTGAGTTGTGGGCTTTATAATTCTTACATTGCAGATTGTGCCATTGGGGACGATGTTTGTGTCCGAAATGTAAAATACTTAGTGAACTATGAAATTGGGAATCGGGTAATTTTGTTCAATGTGGACGAAATGTCTTGCACAACTCATTCAAAATTTGGCAATGGAATATTAAAACAGAATGAATCAGAAGATGTAAGGATAAAAATTGGTGTTGCTAACGAAAATGACCAAAGAGCAGTTTTGCCTTTTGAAGAAATGATTACAGCTGATGCATATATTTGGTCAAGATTTCGAGATGATAAAGAATTAATGGAACGATTTGTAGAGCTTACTGAATATGGTAATTGCAAAGAAAAGAAAACTTATGGAATTGTTTGCAACGATGTAGTGGTTAAAAATACAGTTTTAATAAAGGATGCAAAAATTGGCGACTTTGCATACATAAAAGGTGCTATGAAGTTAAAAAATATTACTGTTTGCTCTTCCGAAGATGAACCTTCGCAAATTGGCGAAGGTGTAGAAATGATAAACGGAATAATGGGTTAT
>JAGARY010000122.1 GCA_017622055.1 Treponema sp.
CCACAAATAAAAATTTAGAAGTAGAAGTAAAAGAAGGACGCTTTAGAGAAGATCTTTTTTATAGATTAAATGTAATTAGAATTCAAGTTCCAAGTTTACGGGAACGCAAAGATGATATTCCTTTGTTAGTACGAAACTTTTTGAATAAGTACAACAAAGAAAATGGAACAAAAATTAAAGGATTTGATAACAGATCTCGTTCTGCAATCTTAAATATTCTTGGCCAGGAAATATTCGTGAATTGGAAAACTGCATTGAAAGTGCTTGTGTGCTTTGTTCTACAGAAGAAATCACTTTTGATGATTTACCTGATTCTTTAAAATCTGTTTCTGCAGAAAGATTTATTCAGATTCCTATTGGTATGCCAATGGAAGAAGTTGAAAAAATTGTCATTCAAGAAAACCTTGTGAATAATAATGGAAACAAAAGTAAGACCGCTGATATTTTGGGAATTGCTAGAAAAACTCTTCACAGAAAATTAGAAGAATGGGAAAATAAAGAGTAAATTTTATTAATAAAAATCGATAAAAAACATTTTAGATATTTTATAATTATGTATTAAAAAACATACAGTATAATTTATTATACTGTATGTTTTTTTTATATCTTACTATTAAAGAAGTAGTCTGATAGGGTTTTGTAAGCATTAGTAATATCTAAAAATGATAATTGTATTGTTTTGTATACATTATTTGATTCTTGTATAGTGATTTTTATGTAATTTTGATTGTTTTTGTCTGGATGTAATAGTTTGCATAATTTTCTGTATTGTTTATTTAGTTTATTTTTAGAAAAAGGATACGCTATATCTAGTGTTGTTAGTGCGTTTTGTATATTAAGTGGAAAATGTATATTTTCTGTATATTTATGCAAAATTGTATAGTGTTTTTCTTGTGTTTTTTTCTTTTTTATATTTTTTATTTTTATTTTGAATGATTTTTCTTGTGAATTTTGATTTTCAATTAAGTTTTTTTCATTTTCTTTTTGAATTTTTTCATAACTTTCTTCTGAGCTTTCTTCTTTTTGTGCAAATTCTTTAGGAATTTCACCATTTTCTAATGTTTTATTTAGTAAATCAGCCAGATTTGAATACATTTTATTTTCTTCATCATTCATTTTTCTTATTCCTAATTGAAAATTGCATAAAAAAAACTGCCATTCTAAACATTTTATGCTTCAAATGGCAGTTTTAATCTTTTTTATAATCAAAAATATTAGATTTCTGTTCCAGCTGGAATTACAGCACCTTTTCTGATTACGATGATTCCATCAGCACTGTAGAATGAACCGTGATCACCATCTTCATAAGTTTTGCCAGAAATACCGATTTTACAATTGTCTCCAATTTTTGCGTTTTTATCGATAATTGTTCTTGCAATTTTACAGTTTTTACCAATTCCTGTACAAGGTTTTCCAGCTTTTTTGTTTTCAGCTTTTTCTTCTTCTGAATCGTAATAGTCGGCACCCATCATAATTACGCCATCAAGTTCAGAACCGTCATTAATAATTGAGCGAACACCAATTACAGATTTGTTTAATTTTGCTTCTGTAATAATACAACCTTCAGAAGTTAAAGAAGCATTGATTTCTGCTTTATTGATTTTTGAAGGTGGAAGATTGCGCATGTGTGTATAAATTGGTTGTGTTTCACCAAAGAAGTCAAATGTTGGGTATGGTTCACAAAGGGCAATGTTTGCA
>JAGARY010000123.1 GCA_017622055.1 Treponema sp.
AAGTTTGTTTTTTGCTTCAAAAATTGGAATTGATTGCATAATCAAGAAAAAAATATCAAAGTATAGCTATAAAGTCAAATATATCTATAATAAATGATTAAAAATACTTGAAGAATAATGTGCATAATGGTAATTTGATTTAATATTAGACTGGAGAAATAAATATGTGTTTAATTTGCGACAGAATTAAAATGATTAAGGATGGCACAAATCCTTATTTTGTAAAAGAATTAGATACTGGCTATGTGGTAATTGGTGATAATCAACATTTTAAAGGATATACTTTGTTCCTACATAAAGAACATAAAACTGAGTTGTTTCAGCTTGATTTAGAAACAAAGAAAAAGTTTTTGGAAGAAATGGCTATTGTGGGGGAAGCTTGTGCCAAGGCTTTTGGTGCTGAAAAAATGAATTATGAATTGCTTGGAATGGGAGATGCTCATGTTCACTGGCATTTGTTTCCAAGAAAATATGGTGATTTAGGGGAATATGGCAATAACGGAAATGGACCTGTGTGGTGGTATCCCCGCGAAAAAATGTGGTGTGAAGAAACTGCTGTAAAAGGAGATGAACTGGAAAAAATGAAACAACAACTTTTGGCAGAACTGGAAAAGTTACTGTAAGTTGTGCAGGATTGATTATTCTTCCCACCAGTTTTCTAGCATCAAATTTGAAACCGAGGAGATTTGGGCAAAATCTTTGGTGTTGCGGGTGACTAAAATCATGTTGTTGGCAATGGCGATTGAAGCGATTTGGGAATCTGCAAAAGGGACTGAAAATCCTTTTGTTTTTAATTGAGCTCGGATTTGTCCCTGAATTTCGGCTGACTCTTTTGTATATGGAAGAATATCAAAGGAATCTTTTACATCATCTTGTATGAATTTGTTTATTTCTGTTTTTCGCAAACCTTGTTCAAGTTGTTCTACACCAAAAATTAGTTCATGCCATGTTGTTGAACTAATGGCACAATCTCCAGAATGTTCCGCAAGTTTTTTTATTACGGAAAAATTTGGGTTTGGTTTTATGATTTCGGAAATAATATTTGAGTCTAGTAAATAATGAAAGTTTTGAATCATTCAAGAACTCCATCAAAAATATTTTTTTGGGAACTTTGTTCTTGTAAATAGTCTTCCTTTGTGGCAGAAAAAATATTGTCGATGTCTTGGTTTGAAAATAATTCTTTGTTTCTGTTCCTAAAGTTTTCAGCTCGTGCCAGAATTGAATTTGATTTTGCTTTTTGAACTAAATCTTCGTATTCCTTTTTTGAAATTAAAACGGCAACATCTTTGTTTCGGCGAGAAATCACTACAGGACCACTTTGTTCTGTCAGATGAATAAAATATGGAAGTTTATTTTTTGCTTCTGCAACAGAAATATTATTTATCAAAATTACTATACCTCTCAAATAATATATTTTGTAAATGGCTATTTGTCAATTATAATATAGCTATAAATCAAAATTATAAAGAATAATTTAAATTGAAATTGTAAATTTAGAATTAATATGTTCTGAAAAGTCGATTTTTGCATCAAGTTGATTTTCGGATATTAATATTTTTACTAAATTTTCTATTTTATCTTTTTGAAAACACATTTTGCCAAAAATAGATGTGTCTGGTTTTAATGTTACTTCTGTTCCTGAGTTGTTTTTATTACAAGGTGAGCTTAAAATTTTATGTTGGGGAATTCCACGAACAAAATCTTGTGTATAGCAGGTGTTGTTTCTGTATACTTTTAGAGTTAGATTTTCGCACAAGGAATTAATAAGTTTTAAATCATCAAGGGGAATATCGCCAAAAACTAAATATTCTAATTTTGTGATTGGTTTTCCTTCAAAGATATTTTTTAATATTTCTTCCTTTATAATGCCATTTTCTTCCAAACGAATTCCTCTTCCGTTATCACTTATTTTTACGAAATTGTTTTCATAAAGTTCAATTTGAATTTCATTGGAAAATTTTGCTTTCATTTCTTCAAAACTTTTTTTAAGGAACACAAATATTATTTTGTGCATATCATCAAATAAATTCATTTTAGAATCCTCCTCTGAATTTTGTTTATTGTTTACTAATAGATTAACTTTTGGGACAGAATAATCTGAAGGAAAATATTTTCGAACATTACTTGGAGAAAAAACTAAAATGTTTTCAAATGATCGAGTAAATCCTTCGTGTGATTCAAATGAATACTTCATAGCGACATCAATCACTTTCATTCCATTTATCAAATCTTTTATTGAATATTGAAATTTCCTGATTCTAACAAAGGCTGTGAGAGGAATTCCATAAATATCCATAAATTTTCTGCTAATATAAAAAGAACTGTAACCCATAAAATCTGACAATTCTTTTAGATTAAGTTTGTTTTGGATATGTTTTTCTACATAATCAATAATTTCTTGTAAATCTTCCAATTAAATCCTCGTTTTGTGTTTATGAGATAATTATATTTGAAAAAAAAGATTGATTCTTGATAATAATTGTCATTTTATAAATCAATAAAAGAAAAAGAATTAATGTAAATCCATAAAAAATTAAAATCAAATAATATTTACATGATGATATTATTGTGAGTAATTTTTGAGTATTAAATATAATGGAATTTTATATTAGTACCTGACATTATAGAGATGTTTGCTTTAGAAAAAAAAGATGATAGAATAATAATATATTTATCTAAATTCTAATAGATTAAATTGATTGTTAATATAAGAGATTACGACGGAGAAAATTAAGATGAATGATTTGGTTGAAATTATTAATACTCATATTCCATCTATAGCAAGTATAATAACACATATTGTTTTTTTCATATTTTTAATTTTAAATATTTCAGATGATTTTGCAAAGATAAAGTCTTTTATTAAAAAATTATTAAATTTTAGAAAACATGTAGATAAAATTTTTTATTCGAAAAAACGAGAAAAATATAATAAAGAGTCTTGTAGTTCTGATTTTATAAAATGGCAAGTTGCCCTGATGAAAAAATTGTACAGTCCTTTGCTTAAAGATAAACAAAAGCAAAATTGGAATATTAAGTTTACAGAATTATTTATAGATGGAATTAATTATCAATATGAAGCAATTACACTAAATATGAAAATATCAGATTTTCCTTTTAAATATATATGTGATAAGCAGTTTTTAGAAACAAAAGAAAAAATATCACAACCAAAGTATTCTGAGATTACCAAAGAAAATATGAGATTTCTAAGGAAATACTATCGGTTGGTAAAGAGTACTATTAGATATCCAAGCCGATTAGGATATATGTTAGATGAAATAAAATTGAATACAAAAAATGGTGATTGGTGGATTTCTGCACATTCAGGAATATATGAAAATAATGTTAAATTTAG
>JAGARY010000124.1 GCA_017622055.1 Treponema sp.
AACAATTCCAACTGAACAATGGGATTTTTTTCTTCAAAGGTGTTCATGTAGGCAAAAATTTGGTCGGGGTTGCTCATAATGTTGTTTTGGCGGCAAAAATCGTAAAATAGTTTGAAAAGGTGAGGGGAATTTTTGCTTGGGATTTCGTAGGAATTACCGTAAGTTTTGATGTAAGTTTCTTTTAAGCACGGAAAATGTTTGTCTAATTGGGAGTAAAAATATTCGCGGTTTCCTTCCCGCAAAGTGAGGCCCATTCCAAAATTGATGATGCCTTTTACGTCTGTTTCTTTGCAATAATTTAAAAGTGTTTGCAGATTTTCTATTGTGTCATTGATGTAGGGCAAAATAGGGCAAATCCAAACTACAGTGGGGATGCCCCGGTTTTTGCATTCTTGTAAAATTTCCACGCGGCGGCTTGTGGGGCAAACCTTTGGTTCTACAATTTTACAAAGGGGGTCGTTGGCTGTTGTGAGTGTAATTTGTACGACTGCTTTTGTTTTGTTGTTGATTTTTTGAAGTAGGTCCATGTCTCGCAAAATTAAATCTGATTTTGTTTGAATTGCAACGCCAAAATTGTGTTTTTCTATGAGTTCCAAAGTTTTGCGGGTTAGTTGAAGGTCTTTTTCAATTGGCATGTATGGGTCGCACATTGAACCTGTTCCAATCATACATTTTTTGCGTTTTGAAATTAGTGCTTTTTCTAAAAGTTCTGGTGCGTTGATTTTTGCTTCAATGTCTTCAAAAGGAATTGGGGTGTGGTAGCAAAGGGAACGGGCATCGCAATAAATGCAACCGTGAGTACAACCGCGATAAACATTCATTCCGTTTTTTGCAGATAAAATTCCCTTTGCTTGAATTTGTTTCATTTATTTTACCAAATCAACAATTGCTTCTTTTGAAATTACGCCAACGCTAGAATTTACAATTTTTCCTTCTTTAAAAACTGCTAGTGTTGGAATGTTCATAACTCCAAAGCGTTCTGCAAGGGCAGATTCTTCATCAACGTTGATTTTTGCAACTTTGAATGAAGTGTTTTCTGCTGCCACTTCGGCAAGAATTGGACCAAGCATTTGGCAAGGTCCGCACCAAGGAGCCCAAAAATCTACAATCACAGGGATTGTGCTATTAATAACTTCTTTTTCAAAATTTTCTTGTGTAATTTTTACTTCTGCCATAAGATTCCTCCATAACTTCCCTTTAAAATATACTCACACTTTCCCGTTTTTACAAATAAAATCGCAAAAACTACAGATATCACCACATTTGCCTTTGTGAGCTTTTTTTGCAACTTTTTTTACAGATGATAATCCTTTTTCAAAACAAAGTTGAATCATTTTGTTTGATTTTGCGTTTTGTAAAATTGTTTCTATGAAATCTGTAATTTTTCCAATAAAAAGTTGTGGGTTTTCGTTGGCAAAACCGCAGCACGGAGCAATGTTTCCGTCTGAATGAACAAACAAAATGTTCCCTGGTCCCTGGCAAAAGTCTTCTTTGAACCATTTTTTGCTTTGCCAACATTTTGGATTTTCGCTTTCAAAACTTTGTGGCAAAACATAAAGTGGAACTTCTGGAAAAAGTGATTTTATTTTTTCTTCTAATTTTTGCGACTTTTCAAAAAGGGATATTTCTTCATCAGTCATTTTTTTAGGATTTTGCACAAAAGGTTTTACAGTTTGAATCACAAGAGAATCCGAACCAAAAACATTATGAACTTGCTCTATAAAAATTTTGATTTTTTCTTCATCTTGATTATGAAAAATATCCCAACTTACACCAATTTTTCCATCATAACCAATGTCATACAAAGTTTGCAAAGTTTGAAATAATTCTACCTCAGATTTCCACCAGCAACCGTTTGTCATAATCTGGTCAAACAAAAAATCTTTTTCAATTGCAAATTTTGTAACTTCAAACAAAAAATCTTTATACAAAAATGGCTCTCCACCAGTAAAACCAATTTTATTTATAAAAGGAAAATTGCTTGAATCTTGAAACTTACAACATTCTTCTATTAAATCTTTTGCTTTTTGAATATCCAATTTTTCTGAAGATTTTTTTACAAAGCAATGAGGACAGTTTAAGTTGCAAGCGTTTGTAGTAGAAAAAATTATTTCTGTTGGAAAAAATCCTTTTTGTTTTTTATTTTTCATATAATAATTATAGTAATTTTACTAATCCTCTTCCACAAAGTTTTTTTATAAAATCAAAAAATGTAGAGTCTTCTATATCAAAGCATTTTTTATCAATCATTTCTTTTGTTTCATTTTTACAATTTAGTGATTTTAAAAAGTTGATTATTTGACGGCCACAATTTTGTAAATGTCTTGGAATTTTTTCTTCTTCCATTTCTTGTTTATAAAACCAAATTAATTTTTCATTTTGCAAAATTGGCTCTGATGCAATCCAATAAAGATTTTTTACATCATCTTCCAAAAGTGGTTTGTTAAATTCTTTTTCTTTTGCAAGTTCATATTTTTCAATTGATTTTTCTATGTAATTTTTTGGAATTTGTGGCTCTGGAACAGAAAAATCAAACCATTTTTTTATATTTGTTTCTATGTTTTTTCCCTGCATCCAAGCGTTTACAGCAGCATCAAGAGCTTTTCCATATTTTTCGCTTTTTCTTTCATTTTCAAAATGAAGTCCATCATCTGTTTTTACAGGTTTAAGTTCTTTGTGAAGCCCATTTTTCCATTCGCCATAAACTCTAGATTTTTCTGTTAGCGTAAACTTGTGCCAAAAAGCAGAATCTAAAAGTTCGCAAGCAAAAAATTGACGCAAAGTTTCCATAGAGTTTACTAAATCTTGTGGAGTTTCAAACCAAAATCCATAAATCATGTAAGAATGAACTAAAATTCCCGCTTCTTTAAACGCCGCGCATGCTGAAACAATTGAATCAATATCAGTTCCTTTGTGAATAATGTCCAAACCTTTTCCTGTGGCAATTTCAATTCCTGCTGAAACACCACCAAGCCCGCTAAAGGCCAAAAAGTCGGCCAAATCTGGCGTAAAAGATTTTTCAAACCGAACATTTCCCCAGTAAAACAAAGGGCAATCATTTTTTATGTTTTCCAAGGCAAATTGTTTTGCTAACACCGGCGGCATTGCTTCATCTACCAAATGAACGCCGTAAACACCCTTGCTTTTTGCAGTTTTTAGCAACCCGTTGTAAACATTTTGAACATTTGTTGGTTTGTAGCCGCAAACATAATCTAAGTGAACATCGCAAAAAGCACACTTATGCCAATAACAACCGTGAGCCAAATATGCTTTTATCCAAGTTCCGTCGTTCCAAAGTCTATGCATTGGGTTTTTGTCATCGCAAACTCTTGGGTAAAGAGCAAAATCAATATCAGAATAATCTGGCACATTTTGAAAAG
The DNA here is from genome assembly GCA_017622055.1 of Treponema sp. Classification (GTDB taxonomy): domain Bacteria; phylum Spirochaetota; class Spirochaetia; order Treponematales; family Treponemataceae; genus Treponema_D. Next base: position 3,381 of record JAGARY010000124.1, read on the forward strand.
TGATTTTATTTTCAAAATCAATTGCTTCTTTGTGTTTTTGCAAAATTGATTTTTCTGTTTCCTCTAAATCTAGACATTGGCAATCAATAATTTTATTAATATTTTCTGTGAAAAAGGTTCCGTTATTAAGACTGATTTTATTAAAAACTCGCAATTTGTAAAAAGGTGCAAACTGTAAAAAATCTTCTGAACAAAAATTTTCACCAAGTTTTTTTAATGCGTTAAATAATTCAAAATATGAACCGTAACCTCTATCAAAACTAATAAAATCAAAAAACTTTCCAAAGTTTGAATCTTGCAAATTGCGTAATTCTGTGTTTGCAAAACCGCCACCAATACAAACCAACGCATTTGAACAATTTTCTTTAATAAATTTTGCAGTAGATAAACCAGAAACAAAAGTTCCAGCAAAGGGCAGTGTAATACAAAATAGAGTTTGTTCGGTTTGATTTTTTGTAAGGCCATTTTCCAAAAGGATTTTTTGCAAAAGGGGAATGTAAAAATCGTTTAAAATTGGCGATTTTAATTCTTCATTTATTTTTTTGAAGGATTTATTTTCTGTAGAAACCGCTTCGGCATAGCGAATTAAAGAAAAATTTTTGTCAAAAGCAAAAGTTATGTAATCTGCTAAATCTGCCAATGCCAAAGATGCCAAAAATCGTGCTTGGTCCACAGTTGGTTCTTCTTTTAAATTTGCCAAAAAAGATTCCATTCTGTTTCCCCGTGGGGCACTGGCAGAAAAAATAAATTTGTGGCTAACTTCTCGCCCAGAGTTTTTGCAATTTAAAATTGATTTTATTTGGTCAATGTAATTTATCCAGGCGTTTTTTGTAGAAACATAACGACGCAAATTAAAGGCCGTAAAATCGTCTCCATTTTGTTCCGCTTTGTTTGCAATTTGTAACGCGTTTTGTTCCGAAAGTTCAAAAAGTTTTGAAAGTCCTTCTTTGCTAAAAATTGAGTCAAAAAGTTGAATGCTCAAATCAAGCCATTTTACGCTGCCAGAAAGCCCAAAATTCTGCTTAAAAAAGTTTGAAAGATACGCTCCACTTGGGTAAGGCGAATTTAACTGAACAAAGGGCGGCTGAATAATTACAATTTTCATAAATTAAGTATAGCACATAAGAAAAAACAAGTCATGCCAAAGGAATTTTATTTAGATAAATAGGGCGGTCCGGCAGAAAGCCTCTGGCTTTCCGCCGTCGCTATATCCGCCCTTCCGCTTTCGCTCCATCCTCCCATGCTACGCATGCCTTCGCAGCACAGCTGCTCGGAGACTCGCTCAAAATGCTCCACCGGAGCATTTTGTCGGCTTTCAGCCGTCGCTCCCTAGGAGGACGCCTTCGGCGGGGCTCCTAGCGCTACCGCAAATAAAATTGTAACAAATTGTTATTAATGCATAATAAAAGCAAATAAAAAAAATAAATTTTGACAAATAAAATAAGTGGTTTATAATAAAATAACTCAATAAAGAGTAGGAGGAAAAAATGAAGAGAAAAACTTCAATAACAAAGATTGCTAGCATCCTTACCGTGCTAGCTATGGTATGGGGGGGGGG
>JAGARY010000125.1 GCA_017622055.1 Treponema sp.
AAACAAAATTTAAAATTGACCAAAAAATAGTTTACCCATGTCAGGGTGTTGGAAAAGTTGTTGAAATTTTTGAACGTACGTTTAGAGACAAACCTACAACTTATTACAAAATTTACATTGAATCTTCAGATATGATTGTTATGGTTCCTGTAGATAATGCAGAAGAATTGGGGATTCGTGAAATTGTATCAAAAGAAGAAGCTGAAGAAGCATTAAACCTTTTGGCAGACACATTTGAACCAATCACTTCAGATTGGAAACTCAGATATCAAATGAACTTGGATCTTCTTAAAAAAGGTACAGTAAAAGATATTGCTAAAATCGTTCGTTGTTTGTACAACAGAAGTAAAGTAAAAGAACTTCCTATTTTGGAAAGAAAGCTTTACGATTCTGCAAAAAAGCTTTTAGAAGATGAAATTTCATTCGCACTTGGTGTTTCAGAAAAAGAAATTGAAAAAACAATTCATACAAAACTTGAACCACTTGGTGGAACACAAAAAATAAAACCAGTTGTTAAATTTGAAGACGATGACGAAGATGACGATTTAATGGACGACGTTAGAGCTTCAAACAAATCTGATGACGACGAGGATGATGACGAAGATTCAGCAGACTTAGATTCAGATTTAGCAGATGATGATGACCTTGACGACGACGACTTCTAATTTAATTTCTGTTATAATTACTGCTGCCGGTTCTTCAACAAGAATCGGTGGTGGAATTAAAAAAGAATATATTCCTTTTCAAAACGGCACTGTTATTTCCGCTTGCATAAAAACTTTTCTAAAAACTTTATCACCAAATTATAAACTTATTAATTTTGTAATTACAACTCCTGTAAACGGAATTGAAAATTCAAAAAATGCTGTTTTTTCAGATTCAGAAATCAAATCTCTTACAAAAAAATATAAAATTCAGTTGCAATTTGTAGAAGGCTCTTCAACTAGACAAAGTTCTGTTTTTAATGGATTAAAAGAGATTTCAAAAAACATCAACAAAACTTTTGCAAACAATTGCAATTCAGAAAATCAAAATAATCATATTGTAATTATTCACGACGGTGCAAGACCTTTTATTTCTTCTAAAACAATTATAGATTCTGTAGAGGCAGCTTTAGAATTTGGAGCCTCAGTTCCTGGAATTACACCAACAGACACACAAAAACAAATTACCAAAGACGGATTTATTGAAAAACATTTAGAAAGAAAATCTTTGGTAGCTGTACAAACTCCACAGTGTTTTGAATTTGAAAAACTATTCCAAGCACACCAAAAAGCAATTTTAGATAACAAAGAATATACAGATGATACTGAAATTTGGGGAAAATACTGCGGGAACGTAAAAGTTGTCCCGGGAGATTCAAATAATATAAAAATCACATATCCTTCAGATTTGGAAAGGTTGAAAAATGATTAGAGTTGGCTTAGGTTACGATTTACACAGATTAGTTTTGGGCCGAAAATTAGTTTTAGGCGGTGTGGAAATTCCTTTTGAAAAAGGAGAAGATGGACATTCTGACGGTGATGTGCTACTTCATGCTGTAACTGACGCAATTTTAGGTGCTTCGGGGCTTGGTGATATTGGATCTTATTTTCCACCAGAAGAAGCAAAATGGAAAGATGCCGATTCAAAATTTTTATTAAAAACTGTAATGAACGATGTTTATAACGCAGGATGGAAAATTGAAAATATAGATTGTGTTATAAAATTAGAAAAACCTAAATTTATTCCATTTAGAAACGATGTTATAAAATCAATAGCAAAGATTTTGGAAGTTGAAGATAATCAAGTATTTGTAAAAGCAAAAACTGGTGAAAAACTAGGAGACATTGGCAACGGAAATGCAATAGAAGCATATTGTACATGTCTCCTTAGTAAATAACGTAAAATAGTCTTAAAAATTCATCATAAGATAAAAAGAAAAGATATTATCATAAAAATTATTACCTCTTGACATTAAACGCCAACTAACACCAAGAGTTGGTAAAAATCTATAAGAAGAGTTATATGAAAAATTATATTCCAAGAACAATTTAAATCCGTTTCCCCAATCATTTTTATCAAGTTCTACAGTTTCAAAAGAATCTTCAGTTTCTGAAAAAAT
>JAGARY010000126.1 GCA_017622055.1 Treponema sp.
ATCATCAGGAATGTTATCTTCCCAACTGAATTTGATTATATCTTTTGCTTTTACTTTTTGTGACAATTTTGCTTTTTTTTGATTAACAATTATTTCAACAAGTCCGCTTTTTAATTTTGACCTGTTCATTCCGTTTGGAAGTGATGCAATGTATTTGTCTAATCTTATTGAATCGGGAAAATTTGAAGGAACTTCAACAGTAAATTCTGGCATTTTTATTGTACCTCTTGAAGTTCTGGAGTAATAACTATTATTTGATTTGTAATTTCTTCTGAATGAGCTGATTCTGTATTTAGTTCTTCTGTAATTTCTGTTGTGTTTGATTCTTCTAACAACTGTTCTGAATCTTCTGTGTTCATTTCTATTTTTGTAGCTGTTGGATCATTTTCAATTGTTGATATTTTAATATTTTGATTCAGTTTTTTTGCTTTATTTTTTTTTGAATTTCTTTTTATAACTTGTATGATATAATCTGTAAGTCCAATTCCTACGCTAATTCCTAAAGATGTAAGCAAAATTCCAACTTGTTCTTCTGTGGTAAATCCACTTTCTGATTTTGGAGCAAATGGATTTGGGGCATAAGCTGGATTAAAATCATTTTGTACATATTTTACGCCAGAATAAACTAATGTTGAATTTAATGTAACAAAAGGTAATGCTCCAAGACTTATAATTTCAAAACGTCGTAAATCGTGAAGTGCTTGTGGAAATTCATCTTCAGTATATTCTTTTGGTTCTGTTGAAGTTGATTCAGCAAAAATTGGAGAACAAATATTAAATAATAATGTAAAAACTAAAATTTTAGCTATTGATTTTTTCATTTTTTAGAATAATCTCGTTCTCCAAATATTGCGGTTCCAACTCTTACTAATGTTGAACCGTGTTCAATTGCAATTTCAAAATCTCCTGACATTCCCATGGAAAGTTCAGATAAATCAAAAGATGGAAATTGTTGTTGTAATTTTTGTGATAAATTATACACTGTTTCAAAAGATTTATGAATAAGAGATTTGTCTTCTGTAAAAGGTGCCATTGTCATAAATCCTTTTGGTGTAATGTGAGGAAATTTATTTTCTGAAAATAGATTTAACGCCATTTGTACATCTTCAAAACATTCAAAACCAGATTTAGTTTCTTCTCCAGTGTGAATTTCAAATAAAATGTTGATGTTTTTTTCTATTTTTGCACATTGTTTTTCAATTTCATTTAGTAAATCAATTCTGTCCACAGATTGAATGCAAGAAGCAATTTTTATGGCATTTTTTACTTTGTTCGATTGCATTACGCCAATCATTTGTAATTCAATATTTTGATAGTTTTGAAAAAGTTCTGGAAATTTTTGACTTGCTTCTTGAACTTTATTTTCTCCAAACAACATTTGTCCGTAATCTATTGCTTGTTGAATTTCTTCAATTGGATGAAATTTACTTACTGCCATTAATTTTACAGAGTTTTCTTTTCTACCCGATTTTGCTTCTGCATTGCGAATTTTTTCGTTTATTTGTAAAAGATTACTTTTAATATCTATCATTTTTTTGCCTTATAGTTTTTATTCCATTTGGTTTAAAACATCACTTAGTTTTAGCATTTGTTCTACAGTTAAAACTTCTGCTCTAAGCATTGGATTAATTTTTGCTTTTTCTAATGCTTGTAAACATTTTTCGCCATTTTTTAAGAAATTTGTTAGATTGTTTCTAACAGTTTTTCTTCTTGAAGAAAATAATGCCCTTTGCATTTTTACAAATAATTCTGGATTGCTGCAATTTGGAAACGATTCTTTTTTTGTTAGTAAAACTGTTCTAGAACCTACATTTGGTTTTGGCCAAAAGTTTCCGCCACCAAGATCCATAATATTTTTTACGTCGTAAGCCCATTGGCAAAGCACCGAAAAAGATGAATAATCTGCAGTGCCAGGTTTTGCAATCATTCTTTGAGCAACTTCTGTTTGAATTGTAAAAACACATTTGTCAAAGCGGCAATTGTTTTCTATTGTGTCTGCAATTAATGTAGCTGCAATGTTGTAAGGAAGATTTCCAAAAAATCTATCTGGAATTGAAACTTCTTTTAATTGTTTTTTCCAGTTTTTAAGGGCATCTCCTTCAATTATTCTAAATTTATTTTTTTCTTCGTATTGTTTAAAATATTGAGAAATTAATGAAATGAATCCTTTATCAATTTCAAAAACAGTTAAATCTGCACCACGTTCAAGGATTTCGCTAGTCATAGCTCCAAGTCCTGGACCAATTTCCCAAACTGCAGAATTGTCGTTTATATCTAATGCGTCAATAATTCTTTTTCTTGCATCTTGATTAATTAAAAAGTTTTGTCCGAATTTTTTTTGCATTGAAAATCCGTTTTGTTCAAGAGTTGCTTTTAATTCTGCTGGTGAATTGTAATCTGGATGATTCAAAATTATTCTCCAATATTTATAATTGGTAAATGTGAAAATACAATTACTATATTTTTTATAATAGTATACAAAAAATTTATAAAAATTCCACTAATATTGGCAAAAATTGGGCATATTAAATTTATAACAATCAAAAATAATCCAATGTAAATAAAAATTGTAATTAAAGGAGAAACTACAGTTGAAGCAATTATTCCAAATGGACAAAATGTTCCAAAAAGTTTTAGTGAAATTGGAGCTGTAAAAAATTGTGCTGAAGTTGAAGCCGCTACAGAAGAACTGATGGAATGGGGCATAAATTTAATAAATAATTTTGTAAATAATTCAGAAAATAACAAAATGCCTGCTAAGGCTCCGTAAGAAAGTAAAAATCCGGCGTTTGTAATGTCTGAAGGTGAAATTATTGATTGCAACAAAAATGAAAAACATAAAACTGTTATCATATTGCTTTTTTTTACATTTGCAATTGATTCCAAAATTAAAAAACAGCTGCAAATAAAGGCTCGTAACAATGATGGAGAAAAGCCTGCGAACCAAACAAACAATAAAATTGAAAAAGGTTTTGCAAAAAAGACAAAACTATATTTTTTCATTTTTTTTCCTATTATGACGGCAATTCCAGAAAATAAAGATAAATGCATTCCAGATAAAGCTAAAATATGTGAAAGTCCTGCGTTTTTGAATGCTTCTGTTGTAACTTTTGAAGTATATTCTTTTGCTCCAGATAAAAGTGCAAGCAAAAGCCCCCCTGCTTCGCCCCATTTATACATTAATCTTTTAAAATGAAGTCTGCACAAGGCTCGAATATAATTTAATTTTCCTAAAAATGAATTTTCAAATCCTGAAGAAGTTCCACTTTTGCAATAAAAAATTAAATCGTTGTTTTTTTGATTTATGTTACCCTTTAATTTTACAATTGCTCCAGTTTCGCATAAAAAAGCACCTGTTTTTTTAGAAGATGAATATAATTTTCCAGGATACAAGGCTTCTACCATTTCTGTGGGCAAAAATGCAGTAATAATTCCTTTTGCAGAAGAATTATAATTTTGAATTGATTTTACATCAAAAACTTCTAGCTGAACAGAATAATATTTTCCAGAAGAGATTTTTATTGGTGAAGATTTGATTTTTCCATTAAGTTCAGAAACTTGTTCAGGTTTGATTAAAGAAACAAAGGGATTTCTTTCTTTGATTTGTACCAAACCTGAATAAAATAAAAAAATGCAAATTAAACAAGCATAAATAATTGGATTTTGTTTTACCATTTAAGTCCTGCCAGCGCCTCTCGGGCAGCCGACAAAACTGATTCTGGATAATTTAGATAAGTTACACCAAGCAATGAATCAAATGCTGACTTGTTTCCAATAGCGCCTAAAGTTTTAATTACAGCTTCCACAACAGGAATAGAAACTGATTTTCCCATTTCTGTTAAGCTGTTTAATTCTACTAGGTACGAAACCAAAGGCGAAATTGATTCAATTGGTGCTACATTTATCAAAGAAGAAACAATTTTAATCATATCCTCTTCTGAAATTAATCCATTAGTAAATTTATCTTTTGCAAAAATAAAGAATGAAATTGCAGAAGAAGATGCTCGAGTCCAATTGTTTGAACTAAGAACTTGCAAAACTTCAATTTGAAGTTTTGTAAAATCGTCTTTTTCAGTAGAATTCTCTACATATAAGATAGACGAATTTAGTAAATTTTCTGCAATCTCACACAAATTATTTTTAGAAATTTTTGAATTTTTTACAATTTTTTCAAAAAGAGGTTTATTTTTTGCAATATCTTTCTCATTAATAATATATAGAATTTCATC